>NZ_JAZHUW010000047.1:0-15773 GCF_036453465.1 Lactimicrobium sp. | reverse complement strand
TGTCTGCCATACGCATCTGATCTGCCACAAGATCTTCAAATTTCAAAGAACTGCTCTGAATCTTGATACACACATAAGATACTCAGAACAGTCCTTATTTTCTATACGTGGCTATATTGACGCTTACAAAAAAACTCCTCTGACTGTATGCCAGGGGAGTCTGGAATCTGTTGTGCTGTTAATCCGCAATCACGGTAATCGTGCAGCTGCTGAAGGCACTGCGCTTGAGCTTCTGTCCGGTTACATCATTGCCGGATCCATCTGTGATAGTTACCTGACCAACCGTTTCCTTACCATCGGTATGTTCTTCTGAAATCTTCTTCACACTGAGACCATTGGTCTGCAGCCATGCCTTGATTTCATCATAAGTACCGGATGTCGGCAGGGTGAACTTAGCTTCCGGTGTGGTAAAGGATGTACATACCTGCTGGCCGTCGCCGCCAAGCTTCTCATAGCCATAATAGCCGCAGACCTGTGTCTCCGTCTCCGGTTCCAGGTTGTCAATGGCCTGTGTATAGCTTTCCGAAGAAGTCGCAATCTCAGCCAGCTTATTGCCATTCTGCGATACCGTTGCCTTGTATTGAATCGGTCCGTATACCCATGAATAATCAAACATACGCGTACCGGTTGCAGCCTTGATCACGTTATTGCCATCTTTCAATGAAATGTCTTTGGTCGTTGAGGCAACCGTGAGCTTGCTTGTATCAGGATATGCTGCCCAGTTGAACTGTACTGTATTGTCATCATCAGCCATGGAAGCAGTGAAGCTGGAAAGATCAGAGATGGAGCTTGCCTCCTCCGGATCTGCCAGTGTTTCATAGCCTTTCTTGACATAACCGGTGGTGATGTATTTGCTGTCCATGCCATCGATTGTCTTGACATACGGGAAGACACCCTTAATGTGTGTGATTTCAACAACATCATCAGGTTTTGTGATATCAGCAGGCGTGGAACCCTCTGCATAGATCGTATCCAGCAGATCAGAACAGATCTTGCCCGGAATATTCAGGCTGTCCCAGGCATCCGTGAAGTAGGAAGTCTCATTGGCATCGGCTTTATCAAAGCCATTCCAGGCGGCAATCGTATATTCGCTTGTCGCACATGTCATCCACTTGTCTTTTCGTGCTCCCTCTGGAATGCCATATTCAAGACCGGCATCACCATAGTCAGAAGTGCCGGACTTGGCAAATGTCTGATAATCACGCTTCAGGATCTGCGCATAGTTGTACTCAGAAGAATTGACAACTTTGTTCATCATGTATGCGGACAGATACGCAGCCGCATCAGAGAGAACCTGCTTTGGCTGATAATCATCCAGATCAGATACCGTGATCGGATCCTGGAAGCCGGAACGGTAGGTGATGCTTGTAATGCAGTGCGGCTTGATGTACTTGCCACCGTTATACAGCATGGATGTTGCACCGGCGATCTCTTCCGGATTGGTTGTGAACTGGTTGCCGCCAATCGCCCAGGAAAGATCAAATGTACTGGCACTGTATTGTGAGAAGCCAAGTGACTGGAAATAATCTTCAACGGTATTCATACCGACTTTGGAAATTTCTTCCTGCAGAGCCTGAATGGCAGGCGTATTCAGGGAAGTCTGGATCGCATATTCCAGTGTGACATCACCATGGTAAACACCGTCAAAGTTCTGGAATACCCACGAACTGGAACCAACAGGTTTATCGGTAACCACATGACTGGTTGCCCAGCCCAGATATTCAAAGGCAAGGGCATAGGAGAAGAACGGTTTTACACAGGATCCAGGGTTGTGATAAGCACTGGTCGCATGGTTCAGCAGCATTGCCGAATTGCTTGTCGTGTAGTTGCGGCCGCCGCCAATGGCAATGATTTCACCGGTGCTGTTATTGACAGTGATGAAGCCGACCTCCATGTTGTCGCTTGGATAGGTGATGTTATCGACATTGCCGGCACAGATTTGATAGCTCTCATTCTGCACATCAGGATCCATGGCTGTCTGAATATCCATGGCAATGGTCAGCGGATCCTGACCGGTAATGGTCTGTGCTTCCGTCAGAACCTGATCGATATATGCCTGGTTCGGATCGGCATCGATTGATGCTGTATCCTGACTGTGATCATACAGCAGATCTTCTACCTTGATGCTCTTGGCAAGATCATGTTCTTCCTGGGTGATGTAGCCATGCCGCAGCATCATATCCAGCACCTGATTGCGCCGCTGGGTGGAATAGTCGAGATAATTCATTGGATCATAGTAGTAAGGAGAATTGATGATGCCGGCCAGCAGGGCACTCTCAGCAAGATTGAGCTGGGTGACACGCTTGTTGAAGTAATACTCGGCTGCTTTTTCAACACCGCGGATATTGCCGGAACCGCCGAAGTTCATCTTGTTCAGATACAGCTCAAAGATTTCCTTCTTGCTTGCCTGCTTCTCCAGCTCCATTGCCAGAGCAATCTGCTGCACCTTGTATTCGATATCACGGTTGGCAGTTGTCGAACCATCATCCGTGAAGAAGTAAGTCAGCTTGACCAGCTGCATGGTGAAGGTGGATCCACCCTGAGAGGCAGAGCCGCTCTTCAGGTTGCGCACGGCACTAGCCGCAAAGCGCGCCACATCGAAGCCATTGTGCGTAAAGAAGCGGGAGTCCTCAATCGAAAGGAAAGCATCAATCAATGATTCCGGAATCTCATCATAGCTGACATTCTCACGCAGCGTCTGGCCGACGTCGGAAATCTGATTGCCATCCTTGTCAAAGATGCGGGTCGATTCCTGCGAATACAGCTCTTCAATATTCAGCGTCGGCTTGTCTTTGAGCATAGCATTGACCGTCACAATCCCGGCCGTGCCAATCACAGCCTCAAAGCCAACCAGCACTGCCAGCAGCACGGTAAGAAAGCTGAACCAGTCAAACTTCTTTTTCTGGATGTGCACATTCGGATCTTTATCTTTCTTTTTTCTCATGTCGTACTCCTTTTACTGAAATACAGCCTGTCAACAATCTGCAGATAATCAACAGGCTTTGTATACGAAGAAGGAATCAGATAGCATTCCTTCTGAAACCATGCCAGGGGAATCGAAGAACGGTCTGCCGTATGCACAAAAGCAAGAAACCGTTGGGCCGGGCAGTAGAACGTCTCATTCAGCCGCACAAAGCGCACAATCACAAAGGCAATGGCACCATGGCGCAGCACCGCTTCCAGATGTGAAATCTGGTGGGGATGAATACTCTTCAAGGGAAAGGCTGTCAGCAGCTGATTGTCCTTGGCCTCAAAGTCAATGTACTTTCCCCGGTAGATGCCGTTGTAATCCGTTGTACTTGGCAGTTTGAAGTATGCCTCGGTAATCTTGGCGGCAGAGCGGCGGGGATAGTCCACATGGACGATTGTCACCGGCGTCGGCTTTTTATAAATCACCGCCTGATCACAGGCAAGATACGTTTTATTCGTCAGATTGATCTCTTTTTCGAGCTCCATGCCACGGTCACTGGCAGAAATCTTACGGGCATCTGCTGCCATCGTGGACACAGGCTTTTTGCCATTGGGATAATTAATCATGTCTTATATCAGCCACCAAAGAGATTATACAAGTGTTCACATAATTAAGAAAGAAAAGAAAATGCCATGAAAGATGAATCAGAAACACATTTTCAGACCACAGAAAAGACTGTCAGTGATCATTCAGATCACTGGCAGCCGGATTGGCATGGAACAGGAGACAGAAATACAAATCAGGTTATTCTTTGGTTTTGCGATCAGACTTCTGATCTGGAAAGAGCAGTCTGGCAATGATAACACACGCAAATGAAATCAATCCACTCCGGATTCCTTTTTCTAAGCCAAAGCATAGAATTCCCCATGCAAGAGCAACGACAAGTCCAAGGATATACCTTGCAATCATTGACATCTGGTTCATCATTCCTCCGTTAATTGAACTTACATATGTAATATGCTGCTTCCTGATATTTCTTTGCTAAGATTAGTATATGGTGAAATGAGAAAAAACGTTAAGACATGTATAGAATTACATATGGACTTTACTGTATTTTCTTCTTTTTTCTAAGGAGCTGACTTCTTAGAAAGACATTGATTTTCTGGTGTCTGGATGCGATAATTCTATGACAGGGAGGAAATCATGCATGGCAGATAAACTGAATCTGGATCCGGTTACGATTGTCAACAAGAAATTCGGCGTTGACTTCAAGGGCTATGATCCAAATGAAGTGGATCATATGCTGGATCAGGTCATTGAAGACTATCAGACATATCAGGACATGGTTGACTCTTTGAATGCCAAGGTGGCAGATCTTGAAAAGACGAATGCATCTCTGCGTGCCCGTCTGATTGAGGTCGAAGGCAAAGAGAGGGCCAGGGATGAAGATGGCGATCCGATGATGCAGGGCGCCAGCAATGTCGATATTCTCAAGCGGCTGACCAAGTTAGAGAATGAAGTCTTCAAGAATTCTGGCAATCCTAACCGCAAACATTAAAAATGGAACACTCGGGCAGCCGCTGGCATTTTGCTAGAGGAAAGTCCATGCTCGCACACGCTGCGATGCGTGTAGTGTCTGTGCCGGCCGAATCAATAAGACCGGGCACCCGCAAGGGTGACGGCGGAACGGAAACCTAAGGGCTTTGGCCTATGGCGGATGTCCCCAAGGTGTCACAGTGACGAAGCCATGCTGGAAACGGCATGGGTGGAACGCGATAAACCCCGCAGGCGAGAAACCCAAATCAGGTAGGGGAACTTGGAAGGACGAACTGAAGTCCGGATGAGCTGCATTCGTGCAGAGATAAATGGCTGCCACTTTCCTTCGGGAAGGGACAGAACATGGCTTACAGAGTGTGAAATTTCAGGAGGGCACTGTCCCTCTTTTCTTATGTGATATACTATTTCTGTTTCGAGAGTGGAGGTTATATGAATTTACCAAATAAACTGACAATTGCCAGAATGGTCATGATTCCCATCATTATTCTGGTGTATCTGTTCCCCTATACGGCATGCGGCATCCAGCCGGCCCATCTGTTGATCGGTTCGGTTGATCTTTCAATCATCAATATCATCGTGCTGATCCTGTATGTACTGGCAGCGATTACCGATGCGATTGACGGCCACATTGCCCGCAGCCGCAACATGATCACAACCTTCGGCAAGTTTGCTGATCCGATTGCCGATAAGCTTTTGACAACAAGCATGTTCTTATTATTTGTCTCCAGAGGCATCATCCCGGTTGTGCCGGTCATCATCATGGTAGCCCGTGATACGATCGTCGATGGCTGCCGCATGGTTGCTGCAACCAATGGCAAAGTTGTCGCGGCCGGCATGATGGGCAAGCTGAAAACCGTATTACAGATGGTGACAGTTGCCTTGGTACTGCTGGATAATCTGCCATTTGAACTGATCGGTCTGCCGATGAGTGATATCCTGCTGTGGATGGCAGCTCTTGTCTCCATGATCTCCGGCATTCAGTATTTCAATATGACCAAAGAAGACATCATGGAGTCAAAATAATTGCACTTTTTTCAGGGAACTGCATGATTAAGCTGCTATATAGAAGTGAAGGAGAAAGTTAGAAATGACAAAAAAAGAAGAAACAGAAGCTTCCCAGGACAGCCGCCGGGATCAACTGCTGAACGATGCGCTCAAAGCAATTGAAAAGGAATATGGCAAAGGCAGCATCATGCGGCTTGGCGACCGTGCCAATGTAGCAGTCGATGCCATTCCTTCCGGTTCCATCACCCTGGATGCAGCCCTTGGCATTGGCGGCTATCCAAAAGGCAGAATCATTGAGATCTATGGACCGGAATCCTCTGGTAAGACAACCCTTGCCCTGCATGCCATTGCCCAGTGTCAGAAACAGGGAGGACGGTGTGCCTTCATCGATGCCGAAAATGCCATTGATCCTCAGTATGCCAAAGCCCTTGGCGTCGATATTGACGAACTCATCCTGTCACAGCCGGACTCCGGCGAACAGGCTCTGGATATCTGCGAAGTGCTTGTCAAGAGCGGTGCCATTGACCTTGTTGTCATCGACTCCGTTGCTGCCCTTGTGCCGCAGGCTGAACTGGATGGCGAAATGGGGGACTCTTCCGTCGGCCTGCAGGCAAGACTGATGTCCAAGGCTATGCGCAAACTGGCCGGTGCCATGAACCATTCCAATACCACAGCAATCTTCATCAACCAGCTGCGTGAAAAGGTCGGTATTATGTTCGGCAATCCGGAAACCACACCAGGCGGCCGTGCCCTGAAGTTCTATGCATCCGTACGTCTGGATGTACGGCGTGGGGAAGCTTTGAAAAACGGCAATGAAGTCTACGGCAACGTAACCAAGATCAAAGTTGTCAAAAACAAGGTTGCACCGCCATTCAAGACAGCGGTTGTCAACATGATCTATGGACAGGGCATTTCCCATGTGGATGAAGTGCTCAACCTGGCCGTAGAACATGACATCATCGTCAAATCCGGTGCCTGGTTCTCTTATCAGGGAGAAAAGATCGGCCAGGGCTTTGCGGCTGCTCGAACATGGCTGCAGGATCATCCCGATATCATGGAGACGATCACCGGCCAGATCAAAGATGTTCTTTTCCCGCATGATGCCACAACTGCAGAATCCCAGGAAGAACAGGCCTGATCTTTTCAAACAGATGTAAACGATTGCACAGCACTCTGGCAGCGTACAGTGCTGTGCTTTTTCGTGCTTGTGAAACAGCGCTTTCAAAAGTATAATGACTAATGGGAGTGAATTCTCAAAAGATAACAGCTAATGGAATGGAGGTCTTGTTATGAATCCCATATCGATTGCCATTTTAGCTGTGATTGCAGGTATTGTCATCGGTATCATCATTATGATGATTGTCGGTAAAATGGGGCTGGACCGCGCCAAGGAACAGTCTCATGACATTATTGAAGAGGCAAATTCCAAAGCCGAAAACACTGTGAATCAGGCAGTCCTGTCCGGAAAGCAGCAGGTAAGTGAAATGAAGCTTGCGGCTGAGAAGGAAATGAACGCAGCCAAGAGTAAAATCCAGGCGGATGAAAACCGTCTGCTGCGGCGTGAGGACAATCTGAAACTGCGTGAAGACAGCCTTTCTCAGCGGGAAAGAAAACTCAGTGATAAGACAAAGACTGCCGATGCAAAACTTGCCAATCTCAGCAAAATGGAGGATGAACTGAAGCAGAAGATTGATGAACAGCTTTCAGTTCTGGAAAAGACAGCACATATGTCCCAGGAAGATGCACATAAGGAACTGATGGACATTGTTGCCAAGAAATCTGAGAAGGAAGTGGGCGAATACATTCGTGAACAGGAGGATGAAGCCGAGGCACAGGCAAGTGCCAATGCCCGCAACATCATCGCCACTGCCATTCACAGATATGCCCAGGAAGAAACGATTGAGCGCACTGTATCGACGGTGACGCTGCCATCAGAAGAAATGAAGGGCAGAATCATCGGCCGTGAAGGCCGCAACATCAAGGCAATTGAACAGGCAACCGGTGTTGATCTGATCATCGACGATACACCGGATGTTATTACGGTGTCATGCTTTGATCCGATCCGCCGTGAAATTGCCCGTCAGTCATTGGAAACACTCATGAAGGACGGCCGCATCCAGCCGGGCCGGATTGAGGAAGTTGTTGAAAAGACAACCCGTGATCTGGAAGACAATATCATGAAGATCGGCAATGAGACGATCTTCAAACTTGGCATCGGCCGCATGAACAAGGAAATGATCCGTCTGGTCGGCCGTCTGCGCTATCGTTACAGCTATGGCCAGAATGCTCTTCAGCATTCTATTGAAGTTGCCCAGTTTGCCGGTGTCATGGCCGCTGAGCTTGGCCTCAACCAGGCCCTGGCAAAGCGTGCCGGACTATTGCATGACATCGGCAAGGCCGTTGACTTTGAACAGGAAGGCAGCCACGTGGAACTGGGTGCCAAATATGCCCGCAAGTATGGTGAGAATGCCATTGTCATCAATGCCATTGAATCCCATCATGGCGATACCGCACCGCAGGATATCATCGCTCTGCTTGTCGCTTCTGCAGATACTCTTTCTGCCGCAAGACCAGGAGCCCGCTATGAATCCATGGAAGGCTATATCAACCGTCTGGAGTCACTGGAAAAGATTGCCAGCAGCTTCGATGGCGTAGAGCGTGCCTTTGCCATTCAGGCAGGCCGCGAAGTCAGAGTCATGGTCAAGCCGGATAAGGTGGATGATGTCCGCATGGTCAAGATTGCCCATGATATTCGTGAGAAGATTGAAAATGAACTGACCTATCCTGGTCAGATCAAGGTAACCCTGATCCGCGAAGTCAGAGTACAGGAACTCGCTAAGTAATATGGAAACAGACAGTGCTCATTACGGGCATTGTCTTTTTTTCTGCCTTGCATATGCGTTTCATATCAATTACACTTAATACAGGTTGAGAAACTTAGGCCATTTCGAAGCATCGGAATGTCCGGAAGGGCAGTTTCATAATGAGAATTCTTTTTCTGGGTGACATCGTCGTCCAAAGCGGTGTATCTGCTGTATGTGCCTGTACGCCAATGCTGCAGAAGCAGTATCAGCCGGACATCACCATTGCCAATGGTGAAAATGCGGCTGATGGCAAAGGCATGACAAAAGAACTGTACAACCGTCTGAAAGCAGCAGGCATCGATCTGATCACACTCGGCAATCATGCTTTTTCCAAGCGCGCATTTCTCTTTGATACCGATGACTGCATGGATATCATCTGGCCAGCCAATATCGGTACATATGCACCATCCAGGCCGGTATTGATCCGTCTGGTCAATGGAAAAAGACTGGCTGTGCTGAATATTCTTGGCAATGTCTTTATGAATGCGGACTATGAAGATCCGATCCTTGTTACCAAGCAGATCCTGCGCCATATTTCTGCAGATGTCATCCTGATTGATTTCCATGCCGAGGCAACCAGTGAAAAAAGCATTTACTTCCAGTATTTCAAAGACCGTGTCACAGCGATCATCGGCACCCATACCCATGTGCAGACCGCCGATGAAAAGGTAGAGAATGGCTGTGCCTTCATCACTGATGCAGGCATGTGCGGCCCCTATGATTCGGTGCTTGGCAGAGACCGCAATGAAGCCATGGACCATGCCATTACCGGCTGTTCACATTATCTTCCTTCGGATAATGCATCATTGATCTGCGGCCTTGTCATTGATATCGATGACCATACAAACCGGGCTGTATCGATTCAGCGCATCCAGCTGCGGCCAGGGCCTAATGATTGAAAGAAAACGGTGTCAATGCTAGAATAGACTCCGATAAGGAGGCTTATACAATGCCAGTTACAGTTGACAAGGATCTTTGCATCGGATGCGGCGCCTGCACAGGTGTCTGCCCGGTTTCCGCTCTGTCTCTTGATGACAACGGAAAGTCCCAGTGTGACGAGAGTGTCTGCATTGATTGCGGTACATGCATCGGCACATGCCCGGTTTCTGCTATTTCCCAGAAGTAAGCAGAAAAGAGTGGATTGATTGGAAGAAAGACCAGCATCTGCTGGTTTTTCTTTGCCCTGTCTTGCTATAATATGGCCTCGGAGAAAATGAAATGGAAAATAACATACTGAAAATGCCTGATCTGAAACAGGCAGCCAGCCGCAGCCGCAGGTCTGCCCAGGTGGAACATGATCTGTTCCATCTGCCCGAAGCAGCCAAAACGCTCGGCCGCAATAAAAAATATTATCTGCGCACGTATGGCTGTCAGGCCAATGTCCGCGATGGGGAAACGCTGGCAGGTATTCTGGAGCTGATGGAATATACACCATGTGATAAACCGGAAGACGCTGATCTTTTGATCTTCAATACATGTGCGGTCAGAAGAAGTGCAGAACTGCATGTTCTCGGCCTTGTCGGCGCCCTGAAGGAACTCAAGGAAAAGCATCCGGAAAAGATCTTCTGCATCTGCGGCTGCATGGCCCAGGAAGAAGCAGTTGTTAAAGAAATCCTGAAAAGCTATCCCCAGGTGGATCTGATTTTCGGCACCCATAATCTGTACCGCTTCCCGCAGCTGCTTCTGGACTACCTGGATTCTAAGGAAACAACGGTCGAAGTCTATTCCCAGGAAGGGGAAGTCATTGAGGATCTGCCGGTCAAGCGCAGTGATTCCTGCAAGGCATTTGTGGACATCATGTATGGCTGCAATAAGTTCTGTACATACTGCATTGTGCCCTATACAAGAGGCAGAGAGCGCTCCCGCCTGCAGCAGGATATCCTCAAGGAAGTCAGAGCACTCAAAGAGCAGGGGAGAAAGGAAGTCATTCTGCTGGGACAGAATGTCAATGCCTATGGCAAGGATCTTGGCATGGAGGATGGCTTTACCACACTGCTGGAAGAAGTAGCAGAAACCGGCATTGATCGGATCCGCTTCTATACATCCCATCCGCGTGACTATTCCCGCACCACCATTCTAGCCATGAAGAAGTATCCCAATATCATGAAAGCACTGCATCTGGCGGTGCAGTCTGGCTCTGATGATGTGCTGAGAAGAATGGCAAGAGGCTATACCATTGAACAATATAAGGCACTCGTTGATGATATGAAGCAGGAAATGCCGGAGATCGCCTTTACAACAGATATCATCGTCGGCTTCCCGAATGAAACAGATGAAGACTTCCAGAAGACACTGGACCTGGTGGATTACTGCAAATATGATGGTGCCTACACATTTGTGTATTCACCGCGCAGCGGTACACCGGCTGCCCGCATGGAAGACAATATCCCCGTCAGCGTGAAACGTGAACGCCTGCAGATTCTCAATGAGAAGGTAGCGCACTATGCCAACCTTGCCAACCAGCCGTATCTTGGCAAAACCGTCAAGGTACTGTGTGAAGGTCCGTCAAAGAAAAATCAGAATGTGTATACCGGCTACAGTGAGAAAAACAAGCTGGTTAATTTTTCCGGGCCTGCTGGACTGGAAGGAAAGATCGTCGATGTGAAAATTACGGAAGTCCACTCGTTCTCGCTCGATGGCCAGGCGTTGTGAAAACAGGCAGGAATGTTTATAATAAAGGCGAATTCCAGCAACTTTAATGGAGGATAATTTATGAGCAAAGTTCGCATATTTGCGCTTGGCGGCCTTGATGAAGACGGCAAGAATATGTATGTCGTCGAAAATGGAAATGACATCTTTGTCATGGAGTGCGGCCTGAAATATCCCGAAGGGGAACAGTTCGGCGTACAGATGATCATTCCGGACTTCAAGTATCTGCAGGAAAATGAGAAGCGCATCCGCGGTGTATTCATCACCCATGGCCATGATGATGTCATGGCAGCCCTGCCAAACCTGTTGCAGGTTATGCCGCATGTACCGGTCTACATGGCACCGTTAACAGCCATGATGTTTGAAAGAAGGGCGAAGAAACTCGGCCTGAAGGATCTCAACATCCACCGGATCAGACGCAATTCCCGCTTCAAGATCGGCAATACGGAAATCCGTACCTTCGGCACAACCCAGTCCATCGCTGATGGCTTTGGCATTGCCATTGGTACAGATGACGGTTTTGTTGTCTATACAGGCGAATTCATTGTCGACTACGACACCAAGAATGAAGCCTTCTCCTTTGATGTCACCAACATCACCGATCTTTCCAGTGCCGGTGTACTGGCATTGATGAGTGAGTCCGTCGGCTCTACAAGAAGCGGCCACTCCGCACCGAACCACCGTATCACAGAACAGATCGAGCAGTACTTTGATGAGACCAAGGGCCGCATGTTCATTACCCTGTTCAACCAGAATATCTACCGTGTGATGGAAGTGATTGAGCTTGCCAACAAGTATAACCGCAAGGTCATGATCTATGATGATGAACTCAAGGATCTGATGAATGACATGGCCAAGCTTGGCTATTACCGCATTCCGGCAGGTCTGGAAGTACCGGCCAGCCAGTTTACCAATGATCTTGACAATGTGATTGTCATCATCGCCGGCAATGGCTCCAACATCTTCCAGAAGGTTCACAAGATTGCAACCAAAGAAGATGATGTGATCGAATTCAGACCGTCAGATACCGTGATTATTGCTTCACCGGCAGTGCCAGGCACAGAGCGTGAGGAAGCCAGCATGGAGGATGATCTGTACCGGGAAGCCGGCCGGGTCATCGCTGTGGATGCCAAGCGTGCCTTTACGATGCATGCCTCCATTGAGGATCTTAAGATGATGGTGTATCTGCTGCGGCCGAAATACTATATCCCGGTCAAGGGTGAATACCGCCAGCTGATTGCCAATGCCAACATCGCTCTTGATATGGGCTATAAGGCAGACCGGATCATTGTCATGGACAATGGCCAGATCGCTACCATCATCGACGGTGAGCTGCAGAGAAACTTTGACAGCATTGATGCCGAAGATGTACTGGTCGATGGTAATGAAAACTTCGACGCAACCGGCATGGTGCTCAAGGACAGAGAAGTGCTTTCCACCGATGGTGCCATCATTGTCGGTGTTGTTGTCAATCATAAGACGAAGGAAATCATCGGCGGACCGGATGTGCAGAGCCGCGGTGTGATCTACCTGAAGGATGCCGATTACATTGTGCAGGAAATCGGCAATATCATGGAGAAGACCATCAGTGATGCCGTCAAGGAAAAACGTTATGACAATCTGAACTGCCGTGCTGAGGCACGTGACAAGATTTCCCGCTATGTGATGCGTGAAACCGGCAAACGGCCGATGATTCTGCCTGCCATCGTTGAAATCAATACAAAAGAATAGGAGGAACCGTGACGCAGAAGAAAAAGAAAAACACAAGAAAGTCAAAAGCACGTATCCGTCAGGAACAGCAGGAAGAGCTCAGACAGTGGGTCATGGTTGTACTGACTATCGCACTGCTGCTGATCGGCCTGATGAGAACCGGAACGGTTGGCATCTTCCTGTACAACCTGCTGCGGTATGTGCTGGGTGAATGGTTCTGGCTGATTCTGGCTGTCACCATCCTCTGGTTCCTGATTGCAATTGCTTCAGGAAAGCAGGATGCGGATGATGAGAAGAATCCACTGCCGATCATTCTGGTGATTCTTGATCTTCTGCTGCTGTGCGGCTATTACACAGCCGGCCCATCTGTGGTCGGCTTTTCCGCGTTGAAGCCACTGCTGACAAATATCAGAAGCTACTTTCAGACCGCCGTCACCGTCTCACCAGGCGGAGGCATCTTTGGCAATGGTCTGTATGCCCTGATTTCTATTCTGTTTGGCCGCAGCGGCACCGTTGTGATCATGATCGCCACTGCTTTGATTGCGACCGTACTGATGGGTTTCATGGACGCCTATAAAAATGCTTTTCAGTATGTTATTGATTTCTTCAGGGCCCCGGAAAAAGAAGAACCAGAGGAACCTGCAGAAGAGGAAGAAAAAGAACATCCCAATCTCTGGAAGATGGTATCTGAACACCAGCAGAAGAAGGCACATTTCATCAATGCAGATGAAGCTGTGAAGGATGTGCCGCTGGATGATGTACAGAAGAAACTGGAAGAAGGGGAAGAGGTTGTTGTCCGTTTCAAGCCGACAAAGATTTCTCACAACGGCCTTTCCGGCATTGATATCCGTGTCGATGATGATCAGGATGATACGGACAATATTGAACTGCTCAGTGACACCGAACCTGAACTGGAAGACACTTTGAAAATACAGCCGCCACTGAGTGATGAAAAGAACATCTTCATGAATGTCGATGATCTGGCAGACCATACGGAGGCTGATCCCATCCAGCCTTCACAGCCTGAGCCTGAAAAAGAACCGGAACCCGAACCTCAGGTGACATCACCGGCACAGGCTGTGGCTGCACCAGAGCAGCCGCTTACACAGCCAACAGAGGAGGATGTTCCTGTCAATCTGCCGGAATCAGAACAGCAGCCATCATCTTCCGCAAAGCATGGTACGGTGGATTATCGCAATTACCGTCTGCCATCCATGAACAAGGTTCTGGATCCACTGCCTGCTCATTCCTCCAATGATGAAAACCTGGCGGCTGCCAAACGCAAGGGTCAGCAGCTGATTCAGGCTCTGGAGACATTTGATATCAATGCCAGACTCAAAGATATGCATATCGGACCATCGGTTACCCAGTTTGAAGTGCAGCCGGATGCCAATGTCAAAGTATCCAGGATTCTTGGTTTGACGG
Organism: Lactimicrobium sp.; assembly: GCF_036453465.1. Lineage (NCBI taxonomy): Bacteria > Bacillati > Bacillota > Erysipelotrichia > Erysipelotrichales > Erysipelotrichaceae > Lactimicrobium > Lactimicrobium sp. The sequence goes on along the minus strand of NZ_JAZHUW010000047.1, from coordinate 1,652 downwards.
ATAACATCAAGATGCAGCTGGAAGCACGGGATATCCGTATCGAAGCACCGATTCCAGGCCGCAATGCCGTTGGTATTGAAATCCCGAATGAGAAATCCACGCCGGTCAAGCTGCGGGAACTGGTAAATTCCATTCCCGCAAAGGACAAGGATCAGCCGCTTGTTTTCTTTCTGGGCAAAGATCTGCTTGGACAGACAATTACCTGCCGGATTGACAAGATGCCCCATCTGCTGATTGCCGGCGCCACCGGATCAGGTAAATCGGTATGTATGAATTCCATCATCTGTTCACTGCTGTTAAGAACAAGACCAGATGAAGTCAAGATGCTGCTGGTTGATCCGAAGAAGGTGGAGTTTACACCATACCGCAACATTCCCCATCTGATCGGACCGGTCATCAATGATCCTGCCCAGGCTTCCAATGCGCTCAAAGTGATTGTGAGAATCATGGATGAACGCTACAACATCTTTGCTGCAAATGCAGTCCGCAACATTGCCGGATATCATGCCCTGCTCAAAAGCAAGCCGGCCGCAGAACAGGCACGCATGGACAAGATGCCCTATATCGTTGTCATCATCGATGAGCTTGCCGATCTGATGCTGGTAGCAGGCAAGGATGTGGAAGCTTCCATTCAGCGCATTACCCAGCTGGCCCGTGCCGCCGGCATCCACCTGATTGTCGCTACCCAGAGACCAAGTGCAGATGTCATTACCGGCATCATCAAGGCAAACATTCCAAGCCGTATTGCTTTCAGTGTTTCTTCATCCATTGATTCCCGTGTCATTCTCGATCATACCGGCGCAGAACGCCTGCTTGGCAATGGTGATATGCTTTACATGCCAATCGGTCAGAACAGTGCCACCCGTATTCAGGGTGTATTTGTCACGGATGATGAAGTACAGCGCATCTGCGATGCTCTGTCACCTTGGGCACCGCTGTATGATGATTCCTTCATCATGCTGGAAGGCGTCAATGATCAGGAGGGCGGCGCTGTGGCAGGTGTTTCCGATGATCCTTTGTATCAGGAGATCAAGGACTATGTCATTGACGTACAGAAAGCCAGTACAAGCCTTCTGCAGAGAAGATTTGGCATCGGCTACAATCGTGCTGCCCGCATGATTGATGAGCTGGAAAGCACCGGCATTATCGGTCCAGCCCAGGGATCAAAACCAAGAGAGGTCTATGTCAAGAAGGACCGTCCCAAGGATGATGAATGATTGAAAGAAAAGTTAGCGCAAACTAATTGATCGGATTTCCCATCTGGTTTATCATAATAGAGCAGGAGGAAAATCCCGATGAACTTCGCTGACTTGCTTGTGCTGCTGCCGATTGCAGTGGCTTTATACTTTGCTTTCCGCTATGTTGCAAAACATGGTGTGGATTCTTGTGACTGCGGCTGCAGCAGCTGTCACGGATCCTGCTCTCAGTTTCAGAAACAGCTGAAGAAAGCAAAGAAAGAGTTGGATGAAGAAAAACGGCTTGGATTGTTCTGATTATCCAAAGTCGTCATACAGTGCCAAAGAGGGGGGCTGTAACGAGTAACCCCTCAAAATGAGAATCTCATCATGAGAAATTGTGATGAGATTTTCTTTTGTTTTTATGCAGATTAGCGCTAATTGTGATATAATATTTATGTATATGGAAGGGTTGTT
>NZ_JAZHUW010000046.1:0-16027 GCF_036453465.1 Lactimicrobium sp. | reverse complement strand
AACAGCTTCAAGGAGTTCTCAATGAAATCAGACGCCAGAAAAAATAGACTTGTGAAGATTGAAAACAGTTTAACTAGATGGGACATTTTCAAAAAATCTTAACACTCTTTCTTCTTATGTTTAAAAAATGCAAACATAGTTTCCTCCCGTTACTGCACTAATGTACTGCAAACAGGAGCAGTTTTGGTGAATTTCTTCTGAACTTTACTTGTGTTTGTACTTTTTCCAGAGATAGCGGATACAAAGTGCGGTGCCAACGGCAATGGCCGCAAAGTAGCCGATAAAGCCAAGAAACGGCAGGCCCATGATCTTCGGTGTCATGTCGGTGGTGCAGATGATTGAGGATGAGATCAGCAGTGCTGCCAGACAGAGTCCGATGACAAAGTTGCGCACTGCCGAATGGACAATGTCATTGAAGTTCTTGGAAGAATGCAGGGAAATGTTAACACCTGCCTGGCCGGCCAGATACTCTTTGAGAACATCTGCGGTCAGGGAAGGAATCTCGGCACCTTTCTGACTGATGCGCCATGCCGCGCGCATATCCTTGCGGATTTCATTCTTCCAGTCCAGATTGTCCAGGGCTTCTTCAGTTACCCGGTTGGAGGCAATCTGTGACATGGATATTTCCGGGGCAATTTCTGATAATACACCCTGCATGACGGTTAATCCACGGCAGAGCATCGTCATGCCATGGGGCATGGAAATCTCATTTTTCTTCATGATTTCCATCAGGTCTGCCATCGCATCCGCAATATTGATATTGCCAAGGGATGCACTGCCGTACTCCGCAAGGAATCCCTTGAGATCCTGATAGAGCTGGCCGCGGTCTGGTTTGCCGCGGAAATCACCGATTTCCAGCACGGCATTTTCAACCATCGTAATATCATGCAGGCCGATGCCTTTCACACCTTTGACCATGACTCTGCGGTCATGATCGGACAGTCTGCCCATCATGCCCATATCGATCCAGACGATCTTGCCATCCAGAATTTTGACATTGCCGGGATGGGGATCGGCATGGAAGAAACCGTCATCCATGACCTGCTTGATATAGTTATTGACAAACTTGATACCGATCTCATGCAGGTCGTAGCCATTCTCCTTGAGGTCTTTGACATCATCGATGCCAAAGCCGCCTATGTATTCCATGACCAGAACTTTGGAAGTGGAATATTCCCGGTAGAGCTTCGGACAGCGGATATAGTTGATGTTCTTATTATTGTGGGCAAATTCTTCCAGGTTGGAGGCTTCCTTGAGAAAGTCCATTTCCTGCTGGGCAACGGACCACATTTCATTAAGCACCATGTCAAGATCAACAATGTTTTTGAGATCTCCTACCGGCGGCATGAGTTTGACTAACCTGTGCAGCAGGGAGATATCCCGGGACATGGTTTCATAGATGCCTTTGCGCTGTACTTTGATGATGACATCGCTGCCATCTTTGAGCACGGCTTTATGCACCTGGGCAATGGATGCGGATCCTAATGGTTTGGCGTCAATGGACTTGAAGAAGGATGCCCATTGGGCACCGCAGGATTCATTGATGATTTCTTCGACTTCTTCAAAAGGCATCGGACTGACATCACTGTTGAGCTTCATCAGCTCATCACAATAAGCCTTGGGCAGGATGTCACTGTGCAGTGACATGATCTGTCCGAGTTTGATGAAGGTCGGCCCGAGTTCTTCCAGAATGATGCGCAGCTTTTCCGGGGTAATGCCGCGGGTGATATGGTTGCGCACCAAAACCTGGCGGATCTGCTTTAAGCGAGACCCGCCATCGTTTTGATTATTCAGCGCTTTGTTTGAAGTGCCTTCTGCCATGCGGCTCAGGCATCCTTCTTTTCATCATGTGCACTGATGGCACTCTTCAGGCTGGCAAGTTCCTCTTCGGAAAGGCCGTCAACCATCGAAGCAAAATCCTTCTTCTCTTCCTTTTCTTCCGGCTTTTCTTCCTTTTCCTTCTTGACTTCCTCAGCCTTGTGCTTGAGTTCGGTGTTGAGTGCCTTGCCCTGTTCAACGGTTAATTCACCTTTCTTGACAAGTGTGTCAACAACGTCACTTGCCTTTTCAGCAGTGAAGGCAGCTGCGCCAACACCGGCAAGCATGAGTTTCTTTAATCCATCTGTTAATTCCATGAGATTTACCTCCGTTTTCTTACTTTCAGTATTGGCTTTTTTGATGCAGAAAATCATCACAAAATGTGGGAAATGTCTGCCTTAATTTTCATACTGGATATCATGCAGTTTCTGCTGTACTTCCTGCCACAGGGTTTCATGGGCAGTGGAGTGGAAAGATGGGAAGGCACGGTAGATTCTGCCTGCCGTGTGCATCGGCTTTGCATGAATCTCTCTGGCCAGTTCTTCCAGTTTCTGGTGATATTCTTTTTCCGCAGCGGCATGTTTGCGTTTGAGCTGCTCCACTTTGACCTGATGCTCATCTTCTTTCATCTCAATATGATCCTGTGCTTCCATGCGTACATAAGTCTGTTTTTCTTCTGCTTTCCTGGCTTCATAGGCTGCCGACAGGCCGGCATCTCCCAGGGCAATGGCCAGCTGATCTGAGAGCAGCCGCATCCGGTCTCTTGTTTCATTGAGACTGGCCAGCCGCTTGTCAAAGCCTCTGGTTGTGGCTGCGGTGACAATGAAATCAGTGAGGTAGATGGCATACAGAATGGCGATGATAATCCATTGCCATAAAGGATGGATAAGCACAGGATCAGAATGGGGCATCAGAGGATGAATGAAGCGGATGATAATAACGGTCAGGATTCCCCAGATCAAAGAGAAGCGCAGGCAGATATAGCCATGAAAGTTCAATGGCTGTTTGGAATAGTCCCACCATCTGGCATGGAAACATTTTTCCAGCAGCCAGCCGGCAATCAGTTCAATCAGTGTGCACAGGATCATGCCGGAAAGAAAGGTGACAAAGATGGACGGGGTTCTGCTGTTTGATACGGATGTGTTGGAGATAATATTTGACAGCAGCAAAAGGCCGCACATGCCAAAGCCATAGATCGGGCATACCGGGCCGTTGAGGAAGCCGCGGTTGACGATCTTGTGCTGGACGATGGCATGCCAGATAACCTCGAGACACCAGCCGAGGAAGGAATAGATGAGGAAGTAGCGAAGTAAGTCAAAGATGGGAATATCGGCGATCATGTCATCCTCCTGCATTGCTTTTGTTCAATAGTACTGTTTTACCATGAATATGCAGTGTTTTCCGCGCCGATTTGTGCTGAGGGAGCGTTTGTGCTAAACTCGTAAGCAGTATACGCAAAGGAGGGATGATCCGCATGAGTGAAAGTGTGCTGGCTATGAATGGGGGCTTGCAGATTGAAAGCCTGAGTATTCCGGAGCTTGCTGAAAGAATCCGGGGCGGCGATCGTGACTGCATGATGCGGATGTACCGTCTTCTGCATGATGATCTGTTTGCCATGGCACGCAATACCATTACCTCTGCCAAGCAGGCTGAATTCGTTGTCCGCAAGACCTTTGCCGAAGTGTTCTATCACCATGAAGATATTGATCCGGATCTGTTTGAGCTGAATCTGGTTCAGGTTCTCAGTGAGAATACCCGCCGTGAGGATATCCGTAATACTTACACCCGGACCTTGAAGAGAAGTGAGATCATGGCTGCCCAGGCTGAGATTGACAAGCCGACAGTATCGGAAGTGACTTCACCTTTGATGAATGCCGTCAAGGCAAGGGCTGTACCGGCAAGACTGGCTGTGGATTATGCCGAAGCCGCGGATGTGGCTGTTCCGCAGGAACAGGAACGCAGCCAGAGCCTGACACATACATTGAGTATGCCGGTGCTTCTGTCAGGTGCCTGTGCTATTGCTGCAGCCGGTGTGGCTGCCAATGCCTATCATCAGGCGCAGGTAAAGAAGCGTGATCTGTCCTATACACAGATGATGGATGCGCTGAATATCAGCTTTGATACCGATGAAAATGGCAATGAGACAAATGTCTTTGAATATGAGCCGGCTGCCCAGAAGGCAGTCAGTGATCTGGTCGCTGCCCATACTGGTACATTGAAGACAAGTGCTTCCAGCCTGGATCTGTCCAAGGTAGGAGATACACTGGTCAACTATGAGCTTTCTGATTCTGATATCTATGGTCAGACAGCCAGAGTGAGTGTCAAGCGTACTTACACTGTGCAGGATACCAGGGCACCGGAGATTTCTTTATCATCTGATTCGGTTGAGCTGACTGAAGGTGACAGCTTTGATGCCAACAGTGTTGTCTCTTCTGTGGCTGATCCAGCTGATGGTGCACTGACTCAGGTTGAGGAAGAGCCTGCCCAGCTTGTTAATGATGCCCAGGGCAGACTGTATGAAACCGGCTGGTATACCGTGAGTTCCAATGTGGATCCCAATACAGCAGGTTCTTATCAGGTAACTGTGCATGCGGTTGATAATCATGGCAATGCATCGGATGCTTCGGTGGCAGTAACCGTCAAGGCAAAGCCGAAGGTTGTTGTCACAGCAGCTTCTTCTGCATCGTCTGTTTCCAGTACAGTAACTGCATCTGCTTCGGTAGATACAGGTGCCAATGCGTCCAGTATTTACAGTCTCTTGCGCAATACCTATGGCTTAAGCAAAGCCGCTGCCACAGGTATTCTTGCCAACATGCAGATTGAATCCAGTTTCAATCCGAATGCCGGCTCCAGTTATTATGGTTTGTGCCAGTGGGGTGGATCCAGAGTTTCCAATCTGTCTGCCTTCTGTGCAGCCAATGGCTATTCTTCCAGCAGTGTGGACGGCCAGGTTGCCTTCATGATTTCTGAGATGGGCAGCGGCATGATTTCCACGATGAACAGTTTCTCGGATGATGCCCAGGGTGCTGCGGATGCAGGTACATACTTCCGGGTAAACTTTGAGCGTTCTGCGGGTTTGAACAACGTGGCAAATATTGCCGCAAGCTTCTATAATGCGCTTTGAGAAGATCGTCTGATCTTCTTTTTTTTGTAAATGAAAGGAAGAACGGGCGATGATCCCATTCTTCCTTTTGAATATCAGTGAATCAGATGTACGGTATTGAAGACAACGGCGAGGGTATTTGCCACAGTGGACATCATCTTAATGAAAATATCCAGGGCAACACCGACGACGTCTTTTCTTGTATCACCAACGGTATCGCCGGTGACAGCAGCCTTATGGGCAGGGGATCCTTTGCCGCATCCTTTGATGCCGCCGGATTCAATGAACTTCTTGGCATTGTCGAAGGCACCGCCGGAGTTGCCCATGAACAGTGCTTTTGGAATGGCTGTGATCGTCGCGCCGATCAGAAGACCTCCGACAAATTCTGCACCGGCAATGAAACCGCCGATGATCGGGATGATGATGGCCAGGATGGCAGGCATCATCATTTTCTTTAAAGCCTGGTTGGCAGCCATCTCAATCATCTTGTTGTATTCCGGCCGTACGGTTCCTTCCAGCACACCTTTGACAGAGAGCTGGCGGTCCCCTTCATCTGCCATCAGACGGGCAGATTCAATAGTGTTGTCCGTCAGGATGGCGGAGAAGTATTCGATCAGGGCACCGCCGATGATGCCGCCGGAGATGACGATGTAGCTGGCAATGTTAAGCACTGGTACCTGATCGGCTGCGGTGTAGTTGGCAACATAGGCAACGATCAGGGATACGGCCGCAAAGGCAGCGGAGCCAATGGCGAAGCCTTTGCCGATGGCAGCAGTGGTATTGCCAACTGCATCCAGCTTATCGGTGATGGCTCTGACTTCCGGGTCGAGATGGCAGCTTTCCGCAAAGCCGCCGGCATTGTCGGCAATTGGTCCAAAAGCATCAATTGATACGGTTGCACCAACGAATGACAGCATGCCAAGTGCTGAAATAGCAATGCCGTATGTTCCACAAAGGACACCAGATAAGAATAGTGAGATGCCGATGATCAAAATTGGCAGCAGGCAGCTTCTTGAGCCAAGGGCATCACCCTTGGTGATGACGAAAGCTTCACCTTCGGTGGCAATCTCAGCCAGCTGTCTTGCCGGTTTGTAATCGGTGCTTGTGTAGTATTCTGTGATCGAACCAATGGCAACACCGGAAGCAATTCCTAACAGGGCAGAGATCCAAGGTGAGATCCAGCCAAGCCGGAATTCATCATAGAGCGGGACATCCTTGAATAAGAACATGCATGTGCCAAAGGACAGGGCTACGGTCAGGCCGGCGGCGATCCAGTTGGAAAGATCCAGTTCATGTTCGGGATCATCTTTCATGTTGCGAAGTGAAGTAAACATGATGGACAGCAGGCAGGAGAACAATCCTACACCTGCCAGGGTGACCGGAAACATCGTTGTAGCATTGAAGGTTGCCTCAGTGATGTTTGTTTCTTTGAGAATGACTGCTGTTTCATAGCTGGTAACTGAGATCATCAGGCCGGCTGCGATGGAAGCTACATAGGATTCCAGAAGATCGGAGCAGTTGCCGGCAATATCGTTGACATTGTCGCCAATGAAGTCTGCAATCGTATTTGGCACTCTGGCATCATCTTCAGGCAGATCATGGCGGATCTTGCCAAGAATATCACTGGAGATATCGGCCGCCTTGGTATAGTTGCCGCCGGCCACACGGTTGAACATCGCTACCAGCGAGCATCCAAGCGAGTATGTCGTGACGCGCATTACGCTGGCATTGCAGGGCACGGATAACAGAAGTCCCTGGCCAACGGATGTATGGCTGACACCGTTGAAGATCATTAAGACAAGCAGTAGTCCCATGGTGCCGAAAGCCTGTACGGAAAGACCTGAGATTGAGCCTCCCATCAGGGCAATCTTGACAGTAGCGCCAATTGACAGAGTTTCTCTTGCCTTATTGGCAGTGCGCACATTGGCATAGGTTGCCGACTTCATACCGATGATACATACCGCTGAGCTCATGAGTGCGCCCAGCAGGAAGGTCAGGCCCGACGTCTTCTCGATAAACAATGTGAAGACAATGGCCATGATCAATGTCACGATTCCGATGGAGCGGAACTCTGTGCGGATGAAGGTGTTGGCACCGGACCGGATGATTGCGGCCATATTGGCCATGTCCTTTGTGCCTTCCGGGAGTTTCCTGATGCTGTTGTAATTGTAGAATATGTAGCAAAGTGTCAAAATCGCTACAAGCAGAAAAATGAGCCACCAAACCATAATAATTTTCCCCTTTCTCTGGCTGCTATTGAACAGGCAATGATACACCTGCTTGTTCCTTTCTGATTCTTTTTCTGTTGATGATCCTTTGGCTTCATTATGAGACTTTGCGATTTTATTTACAAGTGGTAGCGCTTACAATTTCTTTGCGCTTTCCTTCTTTTTGTGTGCACAATCAATCAGAATGTGCCTGTGCAGTGAAACACTGCCAGAAGCGGACCGCATTTTCATCCAGCCGGCCTTTGCAATGGACAAGGCGCAGGCTGCTGGTCAGATTGAGATTTTCGATATGTGCGCTGACAAGTTCCGGATAGGGAACAGGCAGGGTATCCGGCACTAGGGAAATGGCATCCATGTGTCTGGCAAACTGCAGGCAGGTGCGGGCATCATCGCAGACCATGATGGGATGGATGGTGATGAAGGCATTGTTGCAGGCTTCCCGGATGGGGTCTGCCCAGCGGCGGTACAGGATGAGTGGATATCGGGAAAGATCCTGGATGGACAGGGGTTGTCTGATATCCATGTTTTTTCTGTATACGGCATGAATCCGGCTGGTACTGATTTCAATGGCATCCAGATCCTGATCGGGATAGGGAGTACGGATCAGGGCGATGGAGATGGTGCCTTCATGCAGGGCATCCAGTAAATCATAGGTATTGGCTTCATGAAGCTGGAAGGGAATGGCGGGATACTGTTTATGAAATCTCTTCAGCCCCTGGTAGAAGGCATCACATTCATAAGAGGAGATTACGCCAAGTGTGACAGGCTCAGGTGTGGTTGAATGTTCTTTCAGCCGCTGATGAATCGTATTGTCCATTTCCAGCATCTTCTTTGCATACTGGTACAGGATTTCACCATCCCTGGTCATGCGCACGCCGCGGCCCTGGCGGATGAAAAGAACGGTATGCAGTTCTTCTTCGAGATTTTTGATCTGGGTGCTTAAAGGCGGCTGTGACATATGGATCTTTCTGGCAGCAGAGGAAACAGAGCCTTCTTCCACGATTGTTACAAAGTAATACAGCTGTTTCAGTTCCATGGTTCCTCCCATATGAAAATTGTATATTTTTGAATGATAATAATATCTTTACTATGAGATGACAATGGTAACATGGCTGTGTGAAACGAGGGGATGTATGAGCAATCTGAGAAAATATCTTGTCAGATATAAAAAGGCAAGTATTCTGACACCGCTGTTCAAGCTGCTGGAAGCTTTGCTGGATCTGTTTGTGCCGCTGGTTGTAGCGGCGATGATCAACCGCGGCATTACCGGAAATGATACCGGCTTTCTGGTGCGCTGCTTTATTCTGCTGTTGGTACTGGCGTCAGTGGGGCTTGGTTTCAGTATCACGGCCCAGTATTTTGCAGCCAAAGCCAGTGTCGGCTTTGCCACGGATCTGCGCCAGGCAGTATTTGATCATATCGAGCAGCTGTCTTACAGCGATCTGGACAAACAGGGCAGCGATACTTTGATCACCCGGCTGACTGCAGATATCAACCAGGTGCAGACCGGCTTCAATCTGGCTTTACGGTTATTGCTGCGGAGTCCGTTCATTGTCTTTGGGGCCATGATCATGGCCTTCACGATCAATGTGAAGTGTGCCATCATCTTTGCCGTTGTCATTCCGCTGCTTGCCCTGGTTGTCTTTGGCATCATGTATGCTTCGATGCCTTTGTTTGCTAAAGCACAGAAGGCACTGGACAAGGTGCTGTCTCTTGTGCGTGAAAATCTACTTGGGGTGCGTGTCATCCGTGCCTTCTGCCGGGAAAAGGAAGAAGTACAGGCGTTTGATGAGGCCAATGAACATCTGACAAAGCTGAATGAAAAAGCCGGTAATCTGAGCGCCATGATGAATCCGGCAACCTATATTCTGATCAACCTGGCTACGGTTGTTCTGCTGCAAAGCGGTGCCATTCAGGTCAATCTTGGCTCCCTTGCCCAGGGTGATGTGGTTGCTCTGTATAACTACATGGCCCAGATTGTGGTGGAGCTGATCAAGCTTGCCAATCTGATCATTTCGATCAATAAGGCACTTGCCTGTGCCCACCGTGTGGAGGATGTACTGGCCATTCAGCCTGGCATGCAGTATCCCGATACAGAGGTAGTGCCATCGGATCCGGATACCGTGCTTGCCTTTGACCATGTCAGCTTTGTGTATGAAGGCGGCGGTGCGGATGCTCTGTCAGATGTATCGTTTGTTTTGAAAAAGGGCGGTACGCTTGGTGTGATTGGCGGCACTGGTGCCGGCAAGAGCACACTGGTGAATCTGGCTGCCCGCTTCTATGATGTGACAAAGGGAAAGATTAAAGTCGAGGGTGAAGATGTGCGTGATTATCCACAGGCACAGCTGGAAAAGATGATCGGGGTGGTGCCGCAGAAGGCGGAGCTGTTTGCCGGTAGTATCCGTGACAATCTGAAACTTGGCAATGAGGATGCGGATGATACTTTGCTGTGGCAGGCCCTGGATATTGCCCAGGCAAAGGATGTTGTGATGGGCAAAAGCGGTGAGCTGGACAGTGTGATTGAGCAGAATGGCCGCAATCTTTCGGGTGGACAGAAGCAGAGACTGACAATTGCCAGAGCGCTTGTTAAACAGCCGCAGCTGTTGATCCTGGATGATTCTGCCAGTGCCCTGGACTATGCAACAGATGCCAGGCTGCGTCAGGCACTGCGCAAAGTGAAGGCAACAACTCTGATCATTTCCCAGCGCATCAGTGCGGTCCGCCAGGCGGATACCATTCTGGTGCTGGATCAGGGCAGGCCGGTTGGGCTTGGCACTCATGAACAGTTGATGAAAGAGTGTCCTGTGTATCAGGAAATTGAAGCATCACAGAACCGGAAGGAGGCAGCCGCATGAATAAAGAAAATTCACGGAAAACATTTGCCAAAGTCATGCAGTATATCGGCCGCTACCGTTTTCTGTTACTGGCTTCTTTGATTCTGGCCGGGCTGAGTGTGATCGGCCAGCTGTATGTGCCGATCCTTTTTGGCAGAGGCATTGATGAGATTGTGGGCAGAGGGCAGGTGGACTTTGGTGCACTTGCTGTGATCATGAAACAGACCGTGATTGTCATTGTGATCACGGCGGTATTGACAGGGTTGATGAACATCATCAATAACCGTGTCGTATACCAGACTGTCAGGCAGATCCGGGCAAGGGCGATGCGGCAGATCCAGCATCTGCCATTGAGCGTACTGGATCGTCACAGTTCCGGTGATATTGTGCAGCGTGTAACCGGTGATGCCGATGCTTTGTCAGATGGCCTGCTCAATGGCATGAGTCAGCTGTTCTCCGGCATCATCATGATCATTGCCACCCTGTATTTCATGTTCTCCCGGTCTGTTGAGATTTCTTTGCTTGTTGTGATCCTGACCCCGCTGTCCTTTGTGGTCGCAAAGTTCATTGCCTCCCGGGCCTATGGCATGTTCCGGAAAGCGAACAAAACAAGAGGCGATCAGACAGCATATATTAATGAGATGATCGGATCCATGCGGGTTGTGCAGGCCTTTGGCTATCAGAAGAAGGCTTCAAAGAGGTTTGAAACGTTGAATACAGAGCTGCAGGACTATTCTCAGCAGGCAGTTTTCTTCTCGTCTTTGACCAATCCCTGCACGCGTGCTGTTAATTCTTTGATTTATGCCATTGTTGCTCTGGCTGGCAGCTTTCTGATCCTGAAGGGAAAACTGACCGTCGGCGGTCTGAGCGTATTGCTGGCCTATGCCAATCAGTACATGAAGCCGTTCAATGATATTTCCAGTGTGGTGACGGAGATGCAGAATGCCCTGAGCTGTGCCGACCGTATCTTTGCGTTGATTGAGACTGAACCGGAATCAAAGGAAAAGGAGGAAGTCCTTGCGGATGTACAGGGACATGTACAGCTGAACCATGTGTATTTCCAGTATGATCCGGATAAGCCATTGATTCGTGATTTTACGATGGAGGCAAAGCCGGGCATGCATATTGCTCTGGTTGGACCAACCGGCTGCGGCAAGACGACATTGATCAATCTGCTGATGCGTTTCTATGATGTCAACCGTGGTGAGATTCTGGTGGATGGAAAGAATATTCAGAATGTGACGCGCCATTCCCTGCGCCAGCAGTGGGGCATGGTGCTGCAGGATACGTGGCTGAAAAACGGCACGATCCGTGAGAATCTGGCGATGGCAGATCCAAAGGCAAGTGAAGAGCAGATGATTGCGGCCTGCAGAGAAGCACATTCCTGGGGCTTTATTTCCCAGCTGGCCAAGGGCCTGGATACGGAAATCACCGAGGATACTTTGTCAGCGGGCCAGAAACAGATGCTGTGCATTACCAGAGTGATGCTGGCTCTGCCGCAGATGCTGATTCTGGATGAGGCAACTTCTTCGATTGATACCCGTACGGAGATCCAGATTCAGGATGCCTTTGACCATCTGATGGCAGGCAGGACAACCTTTGTGGTGGCACATCGTCTTTCGACCATCCGCAATGCGGATCTGATCCTGGTGATGAAGGATGGCATGATCATTGAAAGAGGCACACATGATCAATTGCTGCAGGAAAATGGTTTCTACAAGCAGTTGTATGAGGCACAGTTTGCCAGTGTACAGGAGATGGCATGAAGACATTTCCGGGATGGGACCTGCTGGAAGGCTGGCAGATAGATCCCAAAAAGGCAATGGCTTTTGGCTTTGTCAAAACAGATGGCATGCTTGTGTTTGAAAAACCAATTGGCAGCGGTCTTCTGATCAAAATGACATCAGATGGCAGAAGTCTGCGGGCTGACTGCATTGATGAAGAAAGCAGAGAACGTTTTGTGCCATTGTATGTGCCGGGATCAAAAGGAACATATGTCGATCAGGTGCGCAAAGATTATCTGCAGACATTGCTGTTGATCCGCAATGCCTGCTGTGTACAGGGAAACTATCAGCTTGCTCAGTCAAAGCGCATCATTGCTCTGGTGCAGGATCAGATGAAGATATCCATCGACCATCTGTTTGCCAAAGATCCTTCCATTGGTGTGTTTCATCATGATGATGGCAGGTGGTTTGCCTTTCTTTCACCTGTAATGCGTTCCAAAGTGTTTCCAGATGGGGATGATACAACAACAGAGGTACTTGTTTTCCGCAGTGATGATAAGGAAAATCTGCTGAAACAGGCTGGCTTTGGCCGGGCATGGCATATGAACCAGCAGCGCTGGGTATCTCTGGAGATGAATGATACAGTCAATGACGCAGATGTATTGTCATTACTGGAACAGGCAGGTGTGCTTGTTGGCGGACCTGCCTGTCATGCCTGGCTGCTGCCGGCCAATCCAAAGCAGTTTGATGTGATTGCCGCATTGCAAAACACCGATACGATCACATGGCATAAGGATGCCAATGTGCTTGTGCATGACCGCGTGTATCTGTACTATGCCCGTCCCTATGGGTGCATTCTGTATCAGTTTGAAGTGATTGGGGTGGATGATAAAGAGATGGTGCTGCAGGTAAGAGAACGCTATGCCCGGGGGCAGATCGATCTTGCCTTTCTGAAAGAGATTGGCTTACGGGCACCGCGCAGTCTGCGCCATCTGCCTTCTGATCAGGAAAAGAAAGTTCTGGGGCATGCAGCACTGTGGAAGATATCATGATTTTTCAGGAATTAACCGGTTTTTCTTCCCATTATTACGGGTTTCATGTAAAATAACCGGGTGGATTCGGGCGGAAAAGCCCGATTAGTTTCGAACTGACAACAGTTCCATATTCGCGAGGGAGGAAAAAGTATGGATTGGAAAACACTGCCTGGTTACGACGAGAAGTATGCCAACATTTCCATTAAGGAGCGCAAGTCATTTGGCGGAAAGGCAATCACTGTTCTGTATGGCGCCAAGGATGAGAATGGAAATGCGGCTGTACCGGTCGAAGGCAAGGATGACGGACACGGAGAGTGGTTCGGTATCCAAAATGAGAAAGGATACGTAATGTTCACTCTGAAGCATCCTGCATCCGAGGGCGGTGAAGTGGAATATGGCACCAGTCATGGTGACCATGCTCTGGCGGATCTGGAAGCTGACCTGAATAAGAAGCAGGCTCTTTGCAAGGAGATCAATGATCTGCAGCCGAGTGAAGAGAATTCTGCCAAGGTTGAAGAACTCAAGAAGGAATTCGCTGGCATTGAAGACTGGGGTACTGCCAAGGATGCCGAGTATAATGAGTGGTTCAACCGCAAGGCTGATGAGTTTAAGAAGAACAAGAATGTGATTGCCGAGAATACCAAGGCAAAGCAGGAGCTTGTGGATGAGGCTGCCAAGCTGGCAGATGCCCAGGAGTGGAAGGCTGGTCAGGCAAAGCTGAGAGAGCTGGAAGACAAGTGGGATGAGCTGGGAAGTGCCGGTGCTGCAGATAATGCGCTGCATACTGCTTTCCGTGATGCCCGCAGAAAGTTCTTCGCTGCCAAGGATGAGTACTTTGACAATCTGGACAAGATGCGTGCTGAGAACAAGGCAAAGAAGGAAGAGCTTGTTGCCAAGGCACAGGAAGCTGTCAAGGACATCAAGAGCTATAAGGCAACCGGTGATCTGATGAATTCTCTGATGGACAGCTGGAAGGCTGTCAAGAGTGCCGGCCATGAGACAGATGAGGCTCTGTGGAAAGAGTTCTCTGCTGCCCGCCAGGAGTTCTTTACAAAGCGCAGAGCGTTCTATGAGGAGCGTGATGCCCAGCGTAAGGAGTCCATTGATGCCAAGCGTGCTCTGATTGAGAAGGCCAAGGAAATTGCGGCAAGAAATGATTACAGCCGTGAGACAACGGATGAGATGAAGCAGCTGGATGTTGAGTGGAAGAAGCTTGGCTATTCCGGCAAGGATGAGAATGACCGTCTGTGGGATGAGTTCAAGGCTGCCAAGGATGTGTTCTGGAATGGCAAGCATGATGCTTCTCAGGCCCGCTTCAAGTCTTTGATTGACCGTAAGGATGAGCAGATCCGCAATATGCGTGAGCAGGTGAACCGTCTGGAAGAGAGAGTGTATGAGACGGATGACTTTGAGGAAGAGCAGAGTCTGAACCGCAGAGCTGCTGAGAAGAAGAACATCATTGAGAACATGAAGAAGGACATTGAGGATCTCAAGTCCAAGCTTGATGACTGATCAAAGTGGGAAGGCATGTCCTTCCTTTTTCATTTGTCAGATGAATTGCACAAGGCTATAATGGGCATCGGAAAGAGGGATAGAAGATGCAACTGTTAGTTCATATTACAAATCATGAAGAAACGGTCACACCCATCATGGAAAAGATGATGGCTGCCGGTATTCATGGTGCTTCCATTGTTAACTGTGAAGGCATGCTTGCGGCTGTCAATGCGGACAGCGTGAATGCGCCTGCTATTTTTGGCGGTCTGCGCCAGTTTCTGAACCCGGAGCGTCCTCAGAATAAGATGATTCTTGTACTGCTGGAGGATGATCAGGTACAGAAGGCAATTGATATTGTCCATCAGGTGTCAGGAGATCTCAGGCTGCCGAATACCGGCGTCATGTTCGTACTGCCTGTGAGCCGCTGTGAAGGAACCAGCGCCAACTGAGCATGACTGTTCTGTTATATCTTGGTCTGGCTATGTGTGCCGGCCTGCTGATGACAAGACTGACGCGGCTTGTTCATCTGCCCAATGTCACAGCATATCTGATTGCCGGTGTTCTGATCGGACCGTGTGTTCTGCATCTGTTAAGCAAAGATACAGTTTCTTCACTCGGCCTGATTACCTCTGTTGCCCTTGGCTTCATTGCCTTCTCCATTGGTGATCAGTTCCGTCTGGAGGACATGAAGAAGCTTGGTACAACTGTTCTGGTTGTTACTCTGTTTGAGTCTGTCGGTGCTGTCATTCTGGTTGATATTGTCACTCTGGTCTGCGGCTTCCCGCCGGCAGAGTGCCTCGTGCTTGGTGCTCTGGCTGGATCTACTGCTCCTGCTGCAACACTGCTGGTAGTACGTCAGTACAAAGCATCCGGCCCATTGACAAGTGTCCTGCTGCCAGTGGTAGCAGCCGATGATGCGACTGGCCTGATTGCCTACTCCATTTCCATTTCCATTGCCCAGGGCATTGCCAATGGTGAGGCATTCTCTGTAGTTAATACACTGCTTGTACCGCTGCTGCAGATCATCCTGGCACTGGCTATTGGTGCCGGTCTTGGTTTCCTGGTGGCACTGAGCCACCGCTGGTTCCATTCCCATACCAATCGTATGTCCATCTGCATTGCGGCCGTCTTCTGTGCTGTTGCCATTGCCGATCACTTCGGATTGAGCTCACTGCTGATGTGCATGATGCTTGGTGCCGTCTACGTCAACCTGCGCAATGATGCGGAGCGCATCCTGAACGCCGTTGATGACTGGACATATCCGCTGTTCATGCTGTTCTTCGTGATTTCCGGCGCACAGCTGGATCTGTTCTCTCTGCCGAAGGTCGGTCTGCTTGGTGTGATCTACATCATTACCCGTTTCTCTGGCAAATGGATCGGTTCCTGGCTTGGTGCCACGATCCGCAAGTGCCCGAAGGTTGTCAAGGATGGCATTGGCTGGGCTTTGATGCCGCAGGCTGGTGTTGCCATTGGTATGGCAACCCTGGCAGTGACACAGCTGCCGCAGTATGGCTCTCAGATTCTGACCGTCATCCTGTCTGCAACCCTTGTCTATGAGATTGTCGGCCCGATTGCAACCAAGACAGCTTTGCAGAAAGCAGGAGAAATTCATACAAACTGACATGTAAAGGGGCTGTAACGAGTAACCCTCAAAATGAGAATCTTATCATGAGAAATTGTGATGAGATTTTCTTTTGTTTTTATGCAGATTAGCGCTAATTGTGATATAATATTTATGTATATGGAAGGGTTGTTTTATGAATCGGGAAGAAAAAGCAAAACGTGATTATGA
>NZ_JAZHUW010000045.1:0-16617 GCF_036453465.1 Lactimicrobium sp. | reverse complement strand
AAAGAAAGAATACGTTATCATGGCTGGAAGTGAATCAACTGGTGAAAAACCATCATTACACTATCATCTATGCAAGGAGCTAAAATTCACTGATTTGTTAATATGCCCTTATACTAAAGAAGAAAGACAGGAGAAAAAGTATGCAGGAATTCAGTTCCAATAAATCTGTGATTGTGCCTGAGGGTGTCTTTATCATCGGCACCTATGATGAAAATGGTGTCCCGAATGCCATGAATGCAGCCTGGGGACAGCAGAGTGACTATGGTGAGATCACTCTGTTTCTGGCAAAGCACAAAACAACCGAAAACATCAAGAAGACAAAGGCATTCACTGTGGCTATGGCTACCAAAGACACCGTTGTCATCTCCGATTACTTTGGTGTAGAAACCGGCAATCATGTCAATAAGATTGAAAAAGCCGGCGTTCATGTTCACAAGAGCGCCCATGTCAATGCCCCGATTATCGAAGAATATCCGATGACCCTGGAGTGTGAACTCAAGTCATGGGATGATGAAACAGGTATTCTGGTTGGAAAGATTGTCAGCTCTCAGGTTGATGAAAGCATCCTGACAGATGGCAAGGTAGACCTTGATAAGATGCAGCCGGTCATGTTTGATATTGGCACAAATACATACCGTGTCATTGGCCCGGTTGTAGGCAAAGCCTTCCATGACGGTCTGGCATTGAAGAAATAACTGCAGGCCTCAGATCAGCCATCAATCTTGAAACAGGCATCCAGATACATTATTATCATACATGGAAAAGGATCACCGATGACGGCTGGTCCTCCGCTAGATTAATAAACCGCTAATCTTTGCGACGGATCGGGCGGTTTATTTTTTTGAATCGTTATTTCGACCCAGTGATACAGCTTGTATCACAACCACGGCCGTCTGCAAGATAACCATGATGATCTCATAAGAACTCATAGGCCCACCTCCTGATGCCTGGCATCTTTATAGAAGGGACATCACACCTCTATTCTCGTGTGTGTGCATTGGAGGAAGCCAACCGCCACCGTACTGGTGATCCTTGGCAGACTTTATGGGTCTGCCATCTCTTATATGGCCATGAAAATGCAGAGTCCCCTGAAAAAGCAGAAAAATGCAAGCATGATTTCATTCGGAAAACAAAATGCAGAGATCTGCTTTCCAATCATCCTTCAAAGTACTTCTTTTCCAGTTCTGTAAATGCATCCTTTGCATCATAGGTGATGCCGGTTTCTGCATAGTCTCTTTCCGCATTCCCGACTGCCTGATCAATTACTTCTTCAGATGTTTCAACATAAATCACTGCTTCTCCATATCTGGTCATCGGGATCTCGGTATCATTGCGCACTACCAGCAGGAAGATAAACTGATCACCAGGTCTGGCATCTTTTGGAACCGTAAAGCCAGTATGCAGTGACAATGGATCAAAGACACGCAGTTCTTTCATTGTGCCGTGGTACTTTGTACCAGCATGATACAGCCGCCAGCCATAACGCAAACCTTTGTGATCGGGATCTTCTATGGATGCCGAAAGGTATATTGTTTCACCTGGTTCTGCTGTGAAATCATTCTGTTCAAGCTTTACAACCGGAGCATGAATGCACTGCTCTTTATGCATATGGGTCCACTGCATGCGCACCGCAAACTCTTCCTGATATGCTTTGAGAAACGAAGAATCATAACCTGCTTCACCTGTGTAAATATCATCTGTCTTGTTCAGACTGGCGCCATCCTGATACAGTCTGCCAATAACGGAGCCATAGCTGCCATCTTCCAGTCCTCGTAGTCCTGTATTTAATAAGGGAATGTAGGTGTTGCTGTCACCTTCACCAAGAAATTCATCTTTTTCAAAGGATACCGGCGGCAGCTGTGGAAAGTGCCAGTCAATGTATGGATGTAAGCCAAACTGATAGTCATCCGGCTCTCCTTTGTAATAGATGCCATCACCCATCAGGCCATACTTTTCTCCCAACGGGCTGCCGCAGTGCTTGATATGTTTGTCCAGCCAGTCTGGATTGAACATATACCGGCAGTCAATCGGTGCATTTTTGGAAGCAAAGTAGCTGCCATAGATGATCTCTGAGCGCAGAATCTGCATCTTTGGAAACAATGGCTTTCCATACTTCTGCCATGTCTTGTCCTGGCCAACACCATCCATGATGCCAAGGATTCTGACTTTGTCCGTGACATACTGCTGTATCTCTTTCCATTTATCTGTATTCTGATATTTTTCGGCAATGCTCATCAATGCCCGCACAATCGTATTGGCACCACCCCACGAGCACAAATACAAAGGTCTTTCATCATCCTTCATGATGGCTGCTTCAATCAGCTTTGATCCATCTGTTTCCATGCTGACATCACCTTCAAAGGCAGTATTGCCATAGCATGTAATCTTCAAAAGATCTTCCACCGATGGATATCCCTGCGCATTCTCCTGCAGATACGGCAGACACTTTGCGTATTCATGTTTCCACAGATTCTCAATCCAGCCTGTTTCAAACGGACGGTATGACTTCAGCTTTGCGGCTGCCGGGTCCGCTCCGGGCAGTCTTGGATTATTCTTCCAGGCCGCCTCACCGGCGCACAGATAATCCGGCTGGATCTCACCCTGGGTATGCATACCGTCACCATTGAAATGATACTGGGATGAAGTGTAGATCACACCTTCGAGATCCACTTCATTGAGATACAGACACAGGTGAATCAGTGAATTCATATCATCACACTCCATGTCTGTTGTAATGATCAGACGCTGTTTCATATTCATTACTCCTGTTTTCTGACTGAATCATACCGTACTTTTTGTGTCCTGATACAGCCGTTTTCATGCTTGACAAAAGTTGGAATTGGCGCGAAACTCCAGAATGTTAATCAGGCACGATACGAAACAAGCCGATAGGGCTGTCACGATACAGTGTACGCATTTTGCGTTCACTGTATTTTTTTATCGCTCTGCCTGATGTGAAAGGGGATATCTCATACATGGAAGAAAAGACAAATGCCTTCATGGAAACCGAAAGTGTTGGCAGATTGATGCGCAAATTCTCGGTTCCCTGCATTATTTCACTGCTGGTAGCAGCGCTGTACAACATCGTTGACCAGATCTTCATTGCCAATGCCAGCTATCTTGGCTCCTATGGCAATGCGGCCAACACCGTTGTCTTCCCACTGACCATTGTTGCCCTTGCCATTGCCGTCATGATCGGTGATGGTGCCTGTGCCTATGTCAGTATCTCACTTGGCTCCGGTGAAAAGGAGCGTGCCCACAAGACCGTAGGCAATGCCATTGTCCTGTGCATCATTGCCAGCATCATCCTGACCATTCTTTATCTGGTGCTGCAGGAACCGCTGCTGACACTGTTTGGCGGCAGAGTCAACGCTGAGACCTTTAAGAATGCCAAAGAATACTTCTTCTGGATCACCCTTGGCATTCCGTTCTACATGTTCGGCCAGGCCGTCAACTCCATCATCCGTTCTGATGGTTCACCAAACTTTGCCATGGCAGCCACTCTGGCAGGTGCTGTTACCAACATCATCTTTGACCCGATCTTCATCTTCCCGCTGAAGATGGGCATGGCCGGTGCTGCCATCGCCACCGTCATGGGCCAGATCCTGACTGCTGTTCTTTCCATCTGGTATCTTTTCCACATGAAAGCCATTCAGCTGCACAAGAGCAGCTTTGGCATGTGGGGCAGCCTGATGAAGAAATTCCTGTCACTTGGCATCACAAGTTTCCTGTCCCAGATCTCACTGGTTGTGTCCATGGCAGTTGTGCAGAATGTGTGCACAAAGTATGGCGGAATGGATCCGATCTTCTCCCAGGAACAATATGTGCAAATCCCGCTGGCAGTGCTGGGCATTGTCATGAAGTTCTTCCAGATTGTGATTTCCATTGCCGTTGGCATGGCAGCCGGATGTATTCCGGTGGTTGGCTATAACATCGGTGCCAAGCGCAATGACCGTGCAAAGAAGTTCTTCTCTTATCTGCTGGTTTCAGAATTCCTGGTTGGTCTTGTGGCCCTGGTCATCGTCGAAGTATTCCCGTCCAGTATCATCAACCTGTTTGGTGCCAGAAATGAAAGTGAATACTACCGTGACTTTGCCATCAAGTGTTTCCGTGTGTATCTCTGCATGATGCCGCTGGCCACGGTAAACAAAGGATCCTTCATCTTCTTACAGGCTATGGGCAAGCCGGTCGAATCCACGATCATCTCCATGGTCAGAGAGATTGTGCTGGGTGTTTCCCTGCCGATATTACTGCCGCTGAAGTTCCAGCTGAATGGTCTGCTGTATTCCTTCCCGGCCGCAGATATTCTTACCTTTATCGTTGCATTATGTATTATCATACAGACATACAAGCAGCTTAATCGAAAGGAGGTTACTGCATGAATCGAATCATTACCATCAGCCGTGAGTTTGGCAG
The DNA here is from genome assembly GCF_036453465.1 of Lactimicrobium sp. Lineage (NCBI taxonomy): Bacteria > Bacillati > Bacillota > Erysipelotrichia > Erysipelotrichales > Erysipelotrichaceae > Lactimicrobium > Lactimicrobium sp. Next base: position 12,201 of record NZ_JAZHUW010000045.1, on the reverse strand, counting down.
CGGCGGCAGAACCATCGGCAGACTGACAGCCAAAAAGCTGAACATTCCCTGCTATGATGCCGAAATCATTCAGAAGATTGCCCAGGAAAGCGGCTATTCCGAAGCCTATCTCAAAGAGGACAGTGAAGACACGCCAGGCGGCTGGCTTGGTGCTGTACTGGCAAACCGCCAGGCAGGCCCGACCAACCAGGATCTCATCTGGCAGATCCAGTCCAAAGTCATCATTGACCTGGCCGAGAAATCACCATGTGTCATTGTCGGCCGCTGTGCTGACTATGTGCTGAAGGACAAGGAAGACTGCCTGACGGTCTTCATCCATGCCAGCATGGATAAACGTGCCGAGCGCATTGTCAAGGAATACGGAGAAAGACCACAGTCTCCTGAGCAGAGGCTCAAGGAAAAGGACAAGCGCAGAGCCGCCTACCACCGCTTCTATACCGATATGAAGTGGGGCCATGCCCAGAACTATGATATCTGCCTGGATTCCGGCAGACTGGGCATTGACAAGTGTGTGGATATTCTCACCCAGCTGTATTGATTCTCATCTGTTATTCATCATTTCCAAAGCCTGATGAAAATGTCAGGCTTTTTTCTTGTCTGGCACCAACCTTTCTGCCTTTTCTACGTATCATTATATGGACAGGGGAGAGAACAGACGTGGATGAAAAGAACCTGATTAAAAGATGTCAGCGTGGGGATCAACAGGCATTCGAGGATTTGATCCGTCTTTATTACAGTTACGTCTGCGGCTTCCTTTTGAAGGCATGCAATGACAGGTATCTGTGTGAGGATCTTACCCAGGAGACCTTTCTCAAGATGATCCAGAATATAGAGAAGTATGATCTGCACAGCAATACTGCGTTCGGGACATAGCTGATTGCGATTGCGAAAAACTGCTATATCGACTGGCTGCGGCGCAATAATGCTCAGATGGAAGACATTGAAAGCTTCCAGTTTGAGGACAGTGTCAATATTGAACAGCAGGTATCTCAGAAGATGGAATATGAGCAGGTGATGGAAGCTCTGCAGTCACTGCCACCTGAACAGGCAGAAGCCATCCGGCTGAAATATCTGGAAGATATGACTCTGGCAGAAATTGCGGAAAGGTTCAATGTACAGCCGAAAACGATCAAAAGCCGCATTCATGACGGCACTATGAAGCTGCGTAAAAAGCTGCATCATACAGGAAAGGAAGAATAGACTATGACATCCGATGTAGAGCAAATGATTCAAGTACTGAAGCCTGTAATCAATCAGAAATGTCAGGAAATACAGGCCGAGCGCAAATCACAGCTGCAGCAGCGACTGTTTATCACACTTTGTATCATGGCTGTCATTCTACCAACGCTGCTTGTACTGATGGGCGTATCTTTGACAATGTTTATAGCGCCGCTTGTATTCATGAGCATCAGTGTCATCTTCCTGCTGCCTGTGCTGCTCAAAAATGAAAATACAGAAGAAAGAGGAATACTCCATGAATAAGCTTGAAAACACTTTGATGAAATGGAACTTTAAAAAGATTGCAAAATGGTATGTGATCCTTGCTTTGATCACTGGTCTTACCTGTATTGGCATCGTCGGATATATCTATCGTGAAAGGCTCAGCTTTGCCTGGCAGTATGCCAGACTGAAAGAGGCAGACAATGAAACAGATGCCAGAACTTACGCTTACAAAACTGCAAATGCATCCTCGGATGTAGTGGATGTACTGATCCTGGATGATACCAACAAGATTCTTTATTCCGCGAAGAATTCCAGCTTTTCCACCGGTACACTGAACCTGGAAAAAGCCGGTGATGAAAAGAAATACCTTGTTTCATCCCAGTATCCTGATGCGGCTTTCCAATATGTCAAAAGTGATGACTTTCTGCTGCAGTCCATTCTCAATAAAGACTTTGGCAGAATCAAGCACGATTATGATGAAGATGCGGCCTTTGACAATACCTTGTCCAATAAGACAGTATATATGCTCAGCCGTCTGCACATCCATGATACTGCCATGAAGATCTATGTGATCTCGATCCCTACTACTGTCAGCGGCGGCATCCTTTCCTTAAAGATCTCGGCTGCCCTTGCCATGTTATTCTTCTGCATCTATTGGGTATTAATTGCATTGTGGCTGTACCGCGACGCCGCAAAGCATAAACTGGCATCTCTGTACTGGGGACTGATCGGCCTATGCACAAACATCATCGGCCTGATTGTGTATCTGATCTATAAACACAGTCTTGCCATCTGTCCTGCCTGCGGTGCTGCCCAGCGCACAGATCATCTGTACTGTACAAACTGCGGAAAGCAGCTTGGTACCTTGTGTCCTCATTGCGGCAGTCAGATCTCATCAAAAGATCACTTCTGTCCGCACTGCGGTAAAAAAGTATATTAACAGTCAACCGGTCTGAAAAAGATCGGTTTTTTCTACCAACCTGTTCCATCTTTTATGCGTATAAGAAAGTGAAAACAGGAGGAACTGTTATGAAAGATGCTGTGAAATCCATTCCACAGATTCTCAAGGAAAATATCTGTACCGTCTTCAATGCTCTGAACCTGATGATTGCCATTGCTCTGGCAGCGGTTGGAGCCTACAAAAACATGGCGTTCATTGCCATCATCGTGATCAATACGATTGTTGGCATCGTCCAGCAGATCAAGGCAAGAAATCAGATTGAAAAGCTGCGGCTGAAATCACAGCCCATTGCCAGAATTCTCAATGCCGGCAAAGAGCAGCCGATTCCGTTAAGTCTTGTCAGAAAGAATGACATTCTTGTCTTGAACAGTGGTGATATCATTCCTGCTGATGCCACCATCAGATCCGGAAAGATTGAAGTTAATGAGGCCATTCTTTCCGGTGAGTCTGACTCAGTGATGAAAACAAGTGGTGACAGCCTGCTGGCTGGCAGCACCGTCATTGCCGGCAAGGCTTAAGCGCTCTCACAAGGCACAGCCTCTGAAAGTTACAGCAGCCAGATGGTTGAGGAAGTCAAAAAGAGTGAAAGCAGACGTTCCGAGCTTCTTTCTTCCATGAAACTGGTTACGAAATTTACAAGTTATCTGATCATCCCGCTTGGCGTCTTGATGTTTCTGCAGGCTTACTTTGTCAGACAGGAAACCATCAGCACCGCCGTTGTTGCAACATCAGCGGGACTGCTGGGCATGCTGCCGAAAGGACTGGTGCTGCTGATCAGTATTGCCCTGGCGGTTGGTGTCATCCGCCTGTCAAAAGAAAACGTCCTTGTCCAGGATCTGCACTCTCTGGAAAACCTTGCTCATTGTGATGTCATCTGCCTGGATAAAACAGGCACCCTGACCGAAGGAAAACTGGAAGTGGAAAGCTATGAAACCAATCTGAGGGATGTTGAATTCCAGCGCCTGATTGCCACATATCTCTCCCATTCGGATGATAACAATGCCACCTATCAGGCATTACAGCAGTACTTTGAAAGCAAAGATGCATATGATGTCATCGAGAGTGTTCCGTTCTCTTCCCAGCGCAAATGGTCTTCCATTACCATGGCAGATGGCAGGACACTTGTCATCGGTGCGCCGGAAAAGCTGTGTGCAAAGCTGCCCGCAAAGGTAAAAGCTCTCATGGCCCAGGGCAGAAGAATCCTGTTTGCAGGTTTGTGCGATGGAGAAGTACAGCCGGATCAGATTCAAGTCATTGGCATGATTGTGATCAAGGACAAGCTGCGTCCCAATGCCGCAAAGACTATCCGCTATTTCTACAAGCAGGGGATTGATGTTAAAGTCATTTCCGGTGATAATCCTGAGGCAGTGGCTGCTACGGCAAAGCTGTGTGGGATTAAAAATACAGACCATTTGGTGGACGCATCCACATTGAGTGATGATGAGCTTGCCAACTGTGTGGATTATGTGACAGTATTTGGCAGAGTGACACCAAAGCAGAAGAAGATTCTGGTCGCTTCTTTGCAGAAACAGGGGCATAAGGTGGCCATGACCGGTGATGGTGTGAATGATCTTCTGGCCATGCGGCAGGCAGACTGCTCCGCAGCTATGGGCAATGGCAGTGATGCGGCCAGACAGACCGCCCAGCTCGTACTGCTGGACAATGACTTTGCCGTGCTCAGGGATGTCATCTTTGAAGGCCGCCGTGTCATCAACAACCTCACAAAATCAGCCGGTGTCTTCTTCATCAAGACAATCTATTCCATCCTGCTATGCATCGGCTGTCTGATCCTGAACACTGACTTCCCATTCATTCCGATCCAGATCACTCTGATCGATGCCGTAATTGAAGCACTGCCTGCCTTCTTCATGTCCTTTGAGCGCAATGACCAGAAGGTGCAGGGTACCTTCCTGGACAGTGCCATCCATGCCGCATTACCCAACAGCATTGCCATCTTCATCAGCTGTACAGCCATCTGGTTTGTGGCAAAATACCTTGGTATACCGGCTGCACAGATGAATCTGCTGATGTATATCACTGTCGGCACCGTCAGTATTGCCGGTGTCTTCAAGGCCTGCATGCCAATGAACCTGCTGCACCGCCTGTTATGCATCACCTCCATCCTTGGCTTCTATGTACCGGTGATTCTGATGGGATCCTTCCTGTCACTGCCGCCGGTCACCACAAATCTGATCGCCCTGCTGCCGCTGATTGAAATCCCGGCCATTCTGCTGGCCGTACTTGTAAAGATCCCAATGCCAAAGATTGCGGCCATGCAGGTCAAAACACAGCAGTAATGATAAGAAAAGAGATGAATTTTCATGCTTGAATGGATACAAAGTACAGACTGGATGATTCTCCAGCTGATTCATACATCAATGCACAGTGCATTTCTCGATTTCCTGATGCCAAAGATCACCATGCTTGGCAATGCCGGCATCATCTGGTTCCTGGCCGGCATGGCTATGCTGATTTCAAAGAAATACCGGAAATATGGCATTGCCATGTTCATTGCCCAGGGCACAGCCATCCTGTTATGTGATCTGGCAATGAAAAACATCTTTGCAAGACCCAGACCATGCTGGATTGAAAATGTACAGTTATTGATAAACATGCCAAAGGACTATTCTTTCCCTTCCGGGCATACCCTGGCCGCCGTGATCGGAGCCGTGATCATCACATGTGCTAATCACAAGTTCGGCTGGTTTGCCATCCCACTTGCCGTATTGATCAGCTTCTCCAGACTGTATCTCTTTGTCCACTTCCCATCGGATGTGCTGGCATCTTTGTTCCTTGGTATCATCATTGGCTTAGCCACTGTCCATCTCATCAGAAAGATTCCACAGAACAAACTGCTGCCAGCCTGATACAAAACAGCACTTCAATCCAACCTGCTTTTAACATTTGTCAGTTAGAATACTGACATATGGAAAATAAAGAACAGACAAAGATACGGTTGTTTGCAAGTGACCTGGATGGCACTTTGCTAAACGAAGACCATCTCACTGACAGTGCTTCTCTGGATATGATCACCAAAGTATTCAAATGCGGCCGATACTTCTCAACGGCTACCGGCAGATCATTTCCAGCAGGAGCGGAAACGGCTTGGCCTGCAGAACAGTTACAAAGTATGCATGAATGGTGCCATGGTCATTGACCCTAAAGGAAACATCATCGCCAGACATCCGATTCCGCAGGATACCGTGCTGGACATGCTAAAAGCATTCCCGGACAGTGAGATTGAATTCATCTCTGAAACACATACCTTGTCCAGAGGCACCATGGAGACCAAGATTGAGAAATTCAAACGATTTGGTTTCCGTGAGATTCCAGGCTCACCATTAAGACTGCGTGACTTTGTCACAGACTTCTGTTTCAACTGCACGGATGACCAGATTCTTTCTGAAAAGATCTATAAGATAAACACAAGCTTCAACAATGAAGCCGACAGCAGAAAGATGGATGACTTCCTGATAGCACATACGGATACACTGACGAATGCCCCGACCATTGCCGGCATGTATGAGATCACTGCTAAAGGCATTTCCAAAGCAGTTGGTGTCGCCGAACTGGCCAGACATCTTGGCATCAAGGAAGAGGAAACCGCCGTGTATGGAGATGGATTGAATGATCTTGAAATGCTGAAATACTTTGCCAATTCTTATGCCATGGAAAATGGCTGTGAAGAAGCCAAAGAGGCAGCCCACTATCAGATCGGCACCAACAAAGACCATGCCGTTGTATTCCACATTCTCAATGAGCTTGGCCTGTAAGCTTCCCTTGCGGAAGCTTTTTTATCTTGACAGATAAGTGTGTTTTGTTATATAAATCATACTGATGAGAGGTGAGAAAATGAACGGACCAAAAGGTAAATATGCATGGACTGCCACAGTTGGAGAAAAGGGACAGATTGTGATTCCAAAGCAGGCAAGAGAGGTGTTTCACATTAAACCAGGAGATACACTGCTGTTATTGGGGGATGAAGATAAAGGAATTGCGATCCCGAACAAAGGTGCATTTGACAGCTTGTTTCAGGCAGCTTTTGATGAAAAGGATCAGAAATCATGAAAATTGCGTGGTTCTGCATCCCGTCATATGGTCATACCAACCCTACGCTCGCTGTTGTTAAAGAGCTTACGGACGCCGGTCATCAGGTATTCTACTTTTCCTTTGACCTGTTCAAAGAACAGATCGAAAAGACAGGGGCGACCTATATCAGCTGCGATGAATGCCATTTTGAAATGAAAGATCAGGGGAATGCAGACAGAATTGGGAAAGACAAGATCTTTGCAGCGGAACTGCTGGTCTCCTCCACTCTGGCAATGGATCCCATCGTCACTGAAAAAGTCAAAACGATTCAGCCGGATCTGATTATTTCTGATTCTGTTGCATACTGGGGTAAACTTGCAGCAATGAAGTTTCACATTCCATATGTTTCTTCAACTACAACTTTTGCCTTCAATCGTTATTCTGCAAAGTACATAAAAGAATCTCCATCCGGAATCATCCGGATGATCTTTTCCATGCCGAAAATCAACCATCAGCTGGATCGGCTCAGAGAACATGGCTATCCCGTCAGAAGTCTGCTGGATATTGTCCAGAATGATAACAACACAAATACAATCGTCTACACATCACGTCTTTTCCAGCCTTGTGCAGATACGTTTTCCAAGCGGTATCACTTCATCGGACCTTCGATTCGTCCCATGACAAAGCCAATGGCAAAAACAGCCAGGACAACCATCTATCTTTCCATGGGAACCATCAACCATAATAAGGAATTCTATGAAAATGCCATCCAGGCACTGGGAAACACAGACTGGCAGGTTATCATTTCCATGGGTACAAACGCAGAACACTTTGACCATATTCCAGATAACATTCAGATCTATCAAACTGTTGACCAGATGGCAGCTCTGTCCATTTCTGATATCTTCATTACCCATTGCGGAATGAATTCTGTCAATGAAGCATTGTATTACAAAGTCCCGCTGATCATGTTTCCACAGACGACAGAACAGGGTGCTGTTGCCAGAAGAGTCAGTGAATTGCAGGCAGGCATCTATCTGCCTTCGATAAAACCGCAGGATATTCTGCAATCCATCAACACAATTCTTCAAGATCCGGTTTATCAGCAGAATGCGGAAGGCATTTCCGACAGTTTTCATCACTGCGGCGGTGCTCCGGAAGCCAGAATCTTTCTGGAAGAAATTATCAGAGAAAACGGCAAATGAGCCATCCTGGCGCCGATTCCAAATGCAGCACGAAGTTAATAATGCTGTATTAGACACAATTTGCTGCAATATTTATTCTGTATATTGCATAAGCAGGATGAAAATGGTTGCCAGATGTATGCTCATATATCCGACAGTCATTTTTCGTGTTTCAACTTCCTCTTAATTTCCGTTCTCTTACATCCAAGGAAGCTGCCATGGCATTAATACCACAGGCTTCTTATCAAGATATCCCTTCTGTTCCTCACTCAGGAAATCTTTGTGGATGGCTGCTTCAAAGACATAGGTTTTAAAGTAATCTTCACTGCAGGCATAGATGCCATCTTTGCCGCTGTCTTTGCCCCAGGAGTTTTCAATCTTCCATCTCACTGGTTTCTCATTTTCATCCAGATGCACGCCTAACAGAAGTACATTGTGGTTTGGTGAGCTCTCACCTGTTTCCAGGAGATCCTGCTTTGTCATGGCTATATCTCCTGCCGCAGCGGAAAGCACATAACTGTCCGGGTCCAGAATGCCTTCACTTCTGTCAATGAATGCACCGGCATCCAAACCGATCCAGACCGGCTGTCCTGCTTTGAGCTGGGCGATGCACAGATTCTCCAGTTCATCCATTTCCAGATTCAGTCTGACTCTGTTGTTTTCAGCCATATTGCCATTGTCATGGGAGACAATGCATACATGCATGGGTTCATAGGATGTCGGCTCACAGATGACATGTACATACTGGGAAAGATCAATGCCAACATACTTCTCATAGAAGGTAAATGGGGTCAGTCCCTTCTCTTCATGCATGTTGTTGTCTTTATCACGCCATGCATAATCAAATGTATTTACTGGCTGACCGAACAGGATGCACTGCAGGCGGTAAATCTGTTTCATTGCCTTTGCTTTGATGCTTTCTCTTTCTGTCTTCTCAGCCTTTCTGATTTCAGCACCGTATTTTCTTAATATCCGGTTGGTCAGCTGATCGGCTGTTTTAGTATGGCTGGAAGCCCATGTTTCAGGCATAACTTCCTTTGGCACAAGGCCATACTTTGTCACAAGTCCTGCGGCCTGATCCCAGACATTGCCATCGCCAATGCCTTTGAACAGATACTGTACAGCCTGTGAGGACAATGGCTGCTCTGCTGTATCGATTGCCATATCCAGCCAGTTATTGGCCTTTTCCAGCTTGTCATAGAACGCCAGGTAGTTCTCCGAGAATTCAAACTGCTCAACGTTCATCTTTTCGGCAGTAATTTCACGCAGATTGTTCAAAGCTGAAAACATCCAGCAGCGGCCGCTCTGTTTCTGGGCCGTAATGCCATGATGCTCTATCTCCACATTGAATGCCTGATGTAAAGCTGCACTCTTTCTTTGATCCAGCGACAATGTCATCAGATCCTCATGCTGTGCCATCACCGACAGTACATGATCCTGTTCATTGATTGTCTTTGCCAGCATATTCAGCTTTTCTTTCGTCAACACTTCCATCACCTGTACCTCTTCTTTGTGTACAAGTGTACCGCGGTTCATCTCATTCCGCCGGAAACATTGCCCTTAGTGCCGTATACAGATACCGGGTTGTCGCATGGGAATTATGTTTTTCGCCATCACCGATATTCCATGTGGTATTGCCATCTTCCGAGAAATCAAAGAGATGCGTCTGTTTCAATGCGTCCATCTGTCTGACCATCGTATCATTGGCAAAATCATTACTGCCGGTGGCAGCCCACACTTTGAAATCTCCCTTGCCATAGCCTTCGGATTGGATGGTACTTGTGATATATCCTGATGGATCATTTCTCTCCTGGTCCTGTGCACCCCAGTACAATGAGCCGGACATGGCAATATACTTAGAGAAAAGATCCATGCTGTCACACATGCGGTACCAGGTTGTCACTGCACCCATGGAAAAGCCGCCAAAAGCACGGTGGTCTCTGTCTCTGTACACACTGTACTTTGCCTCTACAGCCGGTAGCAGATCATTTCTAAGCTCTGTGCCAAAGTTCTTTGTCAAAGCAGCATCAAAGTCATCGTTGTCATCTGCCTGGTTATCCGGATAGTAGGAAATATCCACAATGATCATCGGCTCCATCTTGCCTGTACGGATCAGATAATCAATCATGTACTTGTCTTCCCGGGGCTCATCCGGCGTACCAAGAAATCTTGCGGCAGAGCCGCCCATGCCATGCATTAAAAACAAGACATCATACTGTTTGCTTTCATCATAACCATAGGGCACATAGACAATGGCATACTTCTGCATGTCCCGGTTTTCACCTTTATAGCCATAGGTATTGGTATCGTAATACAGCATTTCCAGCTTACCGGCATGGCCAAGATGCATCGTGGCATAGAACGGCACTTTGGGCAAAGCAGAGGAACCGCAGCCTGTCAGCAGCACCATCACCAGTGTGATGATAACCATCATTTCTTTTTTCAGCTTCTGCATTTCTGTTTCCTCCGTCTTTGCCCAACAAGAAACTGACACCTCATGTAATGAAGATGTCAGCTCATTGATTGAATGATTTTAATATGATTCATTTCCAGATGTTTGTAAAATACCCATTTTCAATGCTTGCATATGCACATTGTGCATATCACACAAGATCAAAGTGCTCCATGGCTTTGGCAAGACCATCATGATCGATATCATCCGTCACATAGTCCGCCTCTTTTTTCAGCTCATCAAAGCCATTGCCCATGGCAATGCCAGTATGGCATCTTCTGATCATATCCGTATCATTGCCAGAATCACCAAAGGCATAGGTATCCTGCATATCGCCATGTAACATTTCCACAAGCTTCTCAATGGCAGTACCCTTACTGACACCCTTCCTGGTGATCTCACCGGATTTCTTGCCTTCTTCAATGTGATAGCCAGCCGTAGAAACCAATGTCAGTTCCGGGCTCATGACTTTCAGGAAATCATCCATGATTTCTTCTGTGGCAAAACCGATGTCAATCTTGAGAATCTCCTGATTCCGGTATTCCGTGAATGGTTTGGCGCCGAACTTCTGCACTTTATCCGCAAAAGATGTAAACCTTGGATCATAGGCGGCTGACTTTTCAAAGCGCTCCATCTCTGCCACATTCTTGAACATCTCATACGAGCTCTGCAGAGAATAGGCACCATTTCTTTCCTCGGCCTGAAAGACAGTCTTAGAACAGATGGCATGGGGAATGGGATTGGTATAGAGAATCTTGTCATGCATAAAGATCCCGGCCCCATTGCAGTAGATCACACCATCCATTTCCAGGCCATCCACGGCAAACAATGAAGACAGATGCCGGCCCGTTGCCAGAAAACACAGATTTCCTTTCTGCCTGGACTTTTCAATAGCCTCTTTCGCACTTGCAATCAGGCCATGGTCATGGCTGACAAGGGTGCCGTCAATATCAAAGAACAGATATTTCATGCCTGCTCCTTCCAGCAGCTGGCAATAGCTTCCATCACTTCCATATTGCGCATAGAGTCGTCCCATGACATGACATCACTCTCGATCTTTCCTTCCTGCAGCAGCTGCACAAAGTGGGCAATCTCGCCATGGAAGTCATCTTTGTCATATGACACCTGATATGTCTTTTCTGCCTCTGCCGTTTTCACCGTGAAATGATCAGGACGATGGGCCGGGGCAAAGGTAATGGTTCCCTTTGTACCAGTGATGATGGCATGGGAAGGAATGATCCGGTCAAAACCGCATTCAATCTCAGCACTTCCCTCTGGAAACTGCAGAGCTGCCTTGACATACATATCTACGCCTTCTCTTAAGGCAAGATCCTCCAGCTTTACTTCTGGCAGTCCTTCAAACAGATCAATGGCAATATCCGTCAGATAGCAGCCGCCATCAAGCAGACAGCCGCTGCCTTTGCCGGATGTATGATAGCCTTTGCCAAACTTTTCTTCCGGCAGGATGGAACTATTGCCCGCATAGACATGCGTGATCGTTCCGATTTCATCCAGATGTTTTTTCAAGGCAATATAAGCAGGCTCAAAGCGGGTCTTCATCGCCTCCATATACAGCGTCGAATTGTCTCTGGCAGCCTGGATCACCTGCTTCATTTCTTTTGTTGTAATCACCGCCGGCTTCTCACTGAACACCGGCTTATGTGCCTGCAGAGCCCTGATGGCCCACTGGGCATGGAGAAAATGCGGCAGGGCAATATATACCGCATCCACATTTTGATCCTGAATCAAGGCATCAAAATCGGTATAAATCACATCACAGGGAAACTCTTTCTGAAAAGCTTCCATCTTTTCTCTGTTTCTGCCGGAAATGGCATAGAGATGGCATTGTGGGAAACTGGCAAGGGAAGCACAGAAACGTTTTGCAATGCCGCCGGCACCAATGATGCCCCAGCGGATCGGATGATCAGTATTTGTATTCATAGAATCCTCCGGAAACCATTATATGCCTGCATAAGAAAAACCGTCCATGGGGGATAGACGGTTTGAGTAGTGTCGAAAACCCGGAAGGCAACTGATAGGTATCTGACGGCTGAGAAGCCGGAGATATAAAAAATTGCGGCCAAGGCGCAATAAAAACAACTTTGGAACTCGTTCTTTCAAAACTGAATCTT
>NZ_JAZHUW010000044.1:0-16706 GCF_036453465.1 Lactimicrobium sp. | reverse complement strand
CATCCCGAACACAGAAGTTAAGCACTTCCGCGGCGAAGATAGCCTTACGGCAAAAAGAGCGCGCTGCCAGGTTAGCAAGAGTGATTCTCATCCTGAGAGTCACTTTTTTTTCGCCCTCCCTTCAGCAATCCCCATCAAAAAACGAGGCTGTTTCAGCTTCGTTTTGTGTTTCTCTTTGTTACTTACAGATCTTCACCATTGCTGGCAATCACTTTCTTATACCAGTAGAAGGACTTCTTTCTGCTTCTGGAGAGATCTCCTTCTCTCTTATTATTCTTGTTTACATAGATAAAGCCATAGCGCTTGTCCATCTCACCTGTGGAGGCAGAAACGATATCGATTGGTGCCCACATCTGATAACCAAGAAGATTCACGCCATCTTCTTCGACGGCTTCCTTCATGGCTTCAATATGTGCCTTGAGATAGTCAATCCGATACTGATCATCCACCGTGCCATCTTTCTTCTTCTTGTCATAGGCACCAAGACCATTCTCCACAATCATCATCGGCAGATTGTATCTGTCTTCCATCCAGCAAAGGGCATACCTTAATCCTAGTGGATCAATCGGCCATCCCCAGTCAGATACCTTCAGATATGGATTCTTCACCAGGTCCTTGCTTTCATAGAAGTTGTAGTGCGGATTATCATCCCTTGCCTCTGTTGTCTGCGACATGTAGTAGCTGAAACCAATATAATCTACTTTTCCTTTGGCCAGTTCCTTCCTGTCATCTTCTGTGACATCGATATCCCAGCCCATACGCTGCCAGTATTTCTGAATATAGTTTGGCAGGATTCCCTTTGCCTGCACATCCATGTACCAGTAGCGCTTGTGGTTGGCCTCGGTCATCTCAATATAATCCTTCGGATTGCATGTCTTTGCATAAATCGGCTCATAGGCAATCATGCAGCCAATGAGAAGATCCGGATCAATCTCATGTCCGATCTGTACAGCCTTTGCACTTGCGACAAGCTCATACACGGATGACTGATACATCATTCTTTCATTATCCGGATTATCGTCTGTTGTCAGAACAGCCCCTTCCTGTAACATGTGGTGGGCAATCGGGGCAGCCCCCTGGTTATTGATCTCATTGAAGGTCATCCAGTACTTTACTTTGTTGTGATATCTTTCAAAGCAGGTCTTTGCAAACCGGGCAAAGAAATCAATGCAGCGTCTATCCATGAAGCCGTTGTACTTTTTGGCCAAGTGCCACGGCATCTCAAAGTGCTGCAGGGTAATGATCGGTTCAATGTTGTACTTATGGCATTCATCAAACAGATCATCATAGTACTGCAGACCTTTTTCATTCGGCACTTCATCATCCCCATTGGGATAGATGCGGCTCCAGGCAATGGATGTACGGAATGACTTGAAGCCCATCTCAGCAAACAAGGCAATATCTTCCTTGTAATGATGATAGAAGTCAATGGCATCATGGTTCGGATAGTACTCATTGGGCAGCACACCATCGGTAATACGGCGGGGAATGCCGTTGCCTCCGGCTGTCATGACATCGGCGATGGATGGTCCCTTACCATCTTCATCCCAGGCTCCTTCTACCTGGTGGGCAGCGACGGCACCGCCCCAAAGGAAATCTTTACGAAATGGCATAATTTTCCTCCCTTATCTCTGCTTTCATGATACTCTGTTTTTTCTGTTTTCTGCGAAAGAAAAAGACACCATGCGGTGCCTTTTCCAATCATCGTTTACTTGAGATCTTCGCCGTTGCTGGCAATGACCTTCTTATACCAGAAGAAGGAATCTTTTCTGCTGCGGGCAAAATCACCTGTGCCGTCATCATTGCGGTTGACATAGATGAAGCCATAGCGCTTGTACATCTCACCAGTGCCGGCAGACACAAGATCAATCGGCCCCCATGTTGTATAGCCAATCAGATTGACACCGTCTTCTTCCACGGCTTTCTTCATCTGGGCAATGTGGTCACGCAGATAGTTGATACGGTAATCATCATGGATGGAGCCATCTGCCTCTACCTTATCAATCATGCCAAGACCATTTTCCACAACCATCAATGGTGTATGCGGATATCTGCCAGCCAGATCATCCAGCGTATAGCGCAGGCCTTCCGGATCAATCTGCCAGCCCCATGGCGATGCCTTCAGATATGGATTCTTCACGCCGCCCATCAGGTTGCCATCCGTCTTCTGCTTGTCTGGATCTGCGGTCATGCAGTTGGTCATGTAATAAGAGAAGGTATACATGTCAACTGTGCCTTCCTTGAGAATCTTCTTGTCTTCTTCATTATCCATGAAGGAAGTATCAATACCTTTGGACTGCAGGAAAGGCTTCACAAAGCACGGATATTCACCTCTGACCTGCACATCGCCGCACATATTGTTCATGACATCAGATGCCTGCTTTGTCTGCAGAACATCATCCGGATGCGGAAGCAGCGGATACAGCGTCATATGGGCAATCATATTGCCGATCATGAAATCCGGATTGATCTTATGGCCGGCAATCACAGCCTTTGCACTTGCCACAAACTCATTATGCAATGCTTCCATGCGCATCTGCGGATTATCATGCAGTGCATTCACAGGACGCTGGCTTTCATCCTTGAGATCCTCATCCAGCACCAGACCCAGACCATTATATGCACCGCCGCCCGGCATCAGGGCACAGTTGATCTCATTGAAGGTCAGCCAGTACTTTACTTTATTCTTATATCTTTCAAAGCAGGTCGTGGCATACTTCACAAACAGATCAATGGTCCGTCTGTCATAGAAGCCATGATATTTGGTTGTAATCGCCCATGGAATCTCATAGTGGCACAATGTGACCAGCGGCTCAATATTATGCTTGTGGCATTCATCAAACACGTCATCATAGAACTGCAGACCCTTTTCATTAGGCTCGGCATCATCGCCATTGGGATAAATACGGCTCCAGTTGATGGAAAGACGGAAGCACTTGAAGCCCATTTCTCCAAACAGGGCAATATCCTCCTTGTAATGATGATAGAAATCAATGGCTTCATGAGAAGGATAGTAGGCACCTTTCTCAATCACCGGTGAAAACTTGCGGGGTGTGGAGACATTGCCGCCTTTAAGCATATCGGCATCACTCAGCCCCTTGCCATCCGTTAAATAAGCACCTTCGAGCTGGTTGGCCGCAACGGCACCGCCCCATAAGAAATTCTTTGGAAATGACATCAATCATTACCTCTCTTTCTGCTTAGATTATAACCGCTTACAAATATAATTCCGATAGGATAGTTGCGGCTCATATGAAAGAGGAACACATGGTTTGTAGTACAATATAGCCTGTGAAAAGATCTGAGCGGCGCTTTTATGCAAAACTGTATACTGTCATTGTGCTGTGCGGCCTGATTGTGGCCGGACTGCTTGTTTTAACATTGTCCGGCGGGGCACAGCGCATCCGCAGCACCGCAGCAAACAGCGGATCCAATACCGCCTCTGCAATGGCATCTGCCTCAGCCAATGCCAGTACCGTTTCAACTGCCGCTGCCACCGCCGTTCCCACTGCTGTTCCGACCCCGACCGCTGCACCCACACCAACTGCCACCCCGGATACAACATCCGATGATTCTCTGCTGAAGATTGTCAACCGCACATCCCGCCTGGATCAAAACTATGTGCCCGAGGATCTTGTGCAGGTGGATGTGGCAAGCTCCCATACCATCTATCTGCGCAGTGAAGCTGCCAGTGCCCTGGAGGAAATGTTTTCTGCCGCTGAAGATGACGGCGTCAATCTTGTTTTGATCTCAGGCTATCGCAGCTATGAAGATGAGACAGAACTGTACAACTACTATGTCAATCTGTATGGCAAAGACCATGCGGATATCATTGATGATATGCCCGGGGCAAGTGAGCACCAGCTGGGTCTGGCGGTGGATCTTGGCACAAGTGATGGCACATGCCGGTTGGATGAATGCTTTGATACAACAGGCGAGAGTGCATGGCTTGTGAACCATGCGGCAGAATATGGCTGGATCCTGCGCTATCCACAAGGGAAACAGGATATCACCGGGGTGATCTATTCCCCCTGGAACTATCGATATGTAGGCAGAGACATGGCAATGAAGATCAGTGCTTCGGGATTGACCATGGAAGAATATTTTGGAGAGTGAATCATGAGTGAGAAAACACAGATTATGGATGAAGTGACGATGCGTCGTTCGCTGGCACGGATGACGCATGAGATCATTGAGCGCAATGAAGGTGTACAGGATGTCGTGCTGATGGGCGTGGTGACCCGCGGTGTCTCTCTGGCAAAGATCCTGCAGGCAAATATCCTCAGGTTTGAAGGTGTCAATGTGCCGGCAGGACATCTTGACATTACCCTGCACCGGGATGATCTGAGTCAGGAAGAAAAGCAGAAACGCAGCCAGGTATCGGTCTTTCCCTGTGATATCACAGGGAAAACCGTCATCATCGTGGATGATGTGCTGTATACCGGCCGTACCGCCAGAGCAGCCATGGAAGCAGTGATTACCCAGGGCAGGCCGAAGTATATCCAGCTGGCTGTGCTGGTGGACAGAGGCCACCGGGAACTGCCGATCCGGGCAGACTTTGTTGGCAAGAATGTACCGACAGCCAAGAGTGAAGATGTACAGGTGCGGCTGATGGAAAATGATGGTGAAAATGCCGTCTATATTGAAAGATGACACCGGACTTCCATATTACCCAGAAGATTACATCTTCTGACTACCGCCGCTATTGCAATGTGTGCGGCACCAGTGCAAAGAAACACCAGCAGAAACAGGAAGCCATCATGCTTGCCATCGGCCTCATCATTGTTCTGGCCGGATACTTTCTGCACATTGTGTATCTGCTGACAGCCGGGCTGTGTCTTTCCTTTATCTCGACATTCATGCTTTTATGCATGTGGCCGATCACCTGCCGCAATCACTACCTGGAAAATCCGATGATTTCCCAGGATGAGCAGTCTTTGTCCTTTGATCAGAAAGGCTTCATGGTGAAATGGCACAGCAATAAAGGAAGGCTGTTATATAAAGACCTGCAGGAAATCCTGGAGGATGAAAAAGCTTTCTATCTGATGGCAAAGCCGGGCAGCGGCCAGATTGTCATCAAGAAATACTGCAGCTCACAGCTCATTGCTTTCCTGCATGCCAAAGCAAAGAGCGTTGACAAATAAAGCAGTGCATGATACAAATTGAACGCAGTCTTTAATCTGATACAGAGAGATCAGGAAGACAGAACATACTTTTCAAGTAAGATGAGAAATGTACGGTCTTCCTGCGGGAAGACTTTTTTTGTGGCAGGAGGAAAAGATGGAAGAGAAAACCGGTGTCATCCTCAATAACCATGCAATTACACAGGATATCTGGCAGATGCAGATCCAGGTGCAGATGGATCTTGTGCCGGGGCAGTTTGTGAATGTGGAAATCCCCAGCCTGTTTCTGAGAAGACCATTCAGTGTGTCCAATGTACAGGCAGATGTCATTACGCTTGTCTACCGGCTTGTGGGCAAAGGCACAAATGCCATGGCGCAAATGTCATCCTGTGCAGATCTCAACCTGCTTGGTCCATGCGGCAATGGCTTTGATCTGAATCTGGCAGGCCAGCATCCTGTATTAATCGGCGGCGGCCTTGGTCTGGCACCCCTGCAGTATCTGGCCAGAGCACTGCTGTGGCAGAAAAAACAGGTTACTGTACTGGCCGGCTTCCAGAGTGAAAAGGATGCCATTCTGCTGGAACAATTCACAAACATGGGCTGTGATGTCAGGGTCTATACCCAGGATGGCAGCCTTGGAAACAAAGGACTTGTCACCGATGGCATGCAGGAACAGGGCAGCAGTATCTATGCCTGCGGGCCGATGGGCATGTTACAGGGGGTTGTAAGAAAGGCAGAGGTACCGGTGCAGGTATCCCTGGAGGCACGCATGGGATGCGGCTTCGGGGCATGCATGGGCTGTGCCATCATGACCAAAGCCGGCCCCAAGCGCATCTGCCATGATGGACCGGTATTTGATGGAAAGGAACTGTTATGGCGGGCATGAAGACAAACCTCTGCGGGATTGCATTAGACAATCCGATTATTCCCGCCTCCGGTACCTTTGGCTATGGCTATGAATATGCCCGCTTCTATGACATCAACCAGCTTGGATCCTTCTCCTGCAAAGGCATTACCAGTCAGCCAAGATATGGCAATCCGCTGCCAAGAATTGCGGAAGGCAATGATGGCATGATCAATGCCGTCGGCCTGCAGAATCCTGGTGTGGATGCAGTAATCAATGAAGAAATTCCAAAGCTGAAACAGGTATACCACAAGCTATTCATGGCAAACATTGCCGGTTTCTCGATTGAGGAATACAAGGAAGTGGCTGAAAAGCTCAATGATGTAAAAGAGATCGGCTGGCTGGAAGTGAATATCTCCTGTCCCAATGTCCATGGCGGCGGAATGGCCTTTGGCACAGATCCGGATGCGGCTTATGCTGTTACCAAAGCAATTAAATCGGTGAGTGACAAGCCGGTGATCATGAAGCTGTCTCCCAATGTGACCGATATCACTGTGATTGCAAAGGCATGTGAGAGTGCCGGGGCAGATGGTCTTGCTTTGATCAATACGCTGATGGCCATGCGCATTGATCTAAGAACGAGAAAACCGGTGCTGGCCAATCTGACCGGCGGCCTGTCCGGACCGGCTGTCTTTCCGGTTGCGGTACGCATGGTGTATCAGGTCTATGAAGCTGTGCACATTCCGATCATCGGTCTTGGCGGTATTTCCACAGCAGAAGATGTCATTGAAATGATGCTTGCCGGGGCATCGGCCGTGGAAGTCGGCAGTGCAAATCTCAAGGATCCCATGGCCTGTGCAAAGATCATCCATGATCTGCCCGCTGCCATGAAACGATACAGCATTGAAAATCTCGATACGATCATAGGAGGAGGACATATATGTCAAAAGATGTAATTATTGCCTGCGATTTTGCTTCAAAGAAAGAGACTCTGACCTTTCTTGAACGCTTTGGTGAGGTGCGGCCGTTTGTCAAAATCGGCATGGAGCTGTTTTATAGTGAAGGACCGGATATTGTCAGAGAACTGAAACAAAGGGGACATCAGATTTTCCTGGATCTCAAGCTGCATGACATTCCCAATACGGTGGAAAAGACATGCCGTGTGCTGGCAGGACTGGATGTGGACATGGTCAATGTTCATGCGGCCGGCACCATTGCCATGATGCAGGCAGCCAGACGGGGATTATCAGCCAGGCAGGGGAAGCAGCCGCTGTTAATCGCCGTCACCCAGTTAACAAGCACGGATCAGAATGCACTGGAAAATGAGCTGGATATCCATGAGGATATGCAGGATGTGGTCATGCACTATGCGATGAATGCAAAGGCAGCCGGGCTGGATGGCGTTGTTTGTTCGCCATGGGAAGCAGACAAAGTCCATCAGACCTGTGGCAATGGTTTTGTGACAGTGACACCGGGCATCCGGTTTGCCAGCAGTAAAAAGGATGACCAGAAGCGCATCATGACACCAGCCCAGGCAAAAACGGCAGGCTGCGATTACATCGTTGTCGGCCGGCCGATCACCCAGGCAGAGGACCCGGTGGCAGCCTACAGAGAATGTGTCAGAGAATTTAAGGAGGAAACAAGATGAGAAGCGAAGTCATTGCAAAGGATTTACTGAAGATCAAGGCCGTCTTCTTTCAGCCGGATGATCCCTTTACCTGGGCCAGCGGCATCAAATCACCCATATATTGTGATAACAGACTGACCCTGTCAGATGTACAGGTCAGAAAGGATGTGGAAAATGGTCTTGCCCAACTGATCAAGGAGAAGTATCCCGATGCTGAGATTCTGATGGGCACTTCGACGGCGGGCATTGCCCATGCGGCCATTACCGCCCAGATTCTCAATCTGCCCATGGGCTATGTCCGCACAGGCTCCAAGGACCATGGCCGTAAAAACCAGATCGAAGGCAGGATTCTGCCAGGACAGAAGGCCGTGGTCATTGAAGATCTGATTTCCACCGCAGGCAGCTGCGTGGATGTGGTCAATGTACTAAGAGAAGCAGGGGCAGATGTACTTGGCATTGCGTCCATTGTGACCTATGGCATGGCCAAAGCAGAGAAACGGCTGAAAGAGAACCATGTGATCAATTATTCTCTGACTGACTTTGATACGATTGCCGCCTGTGCTGCCAAAGAAGGTTATATCAAAGAGAGTGATATCAGCCGTCTGCTGGCCTTCCGTGATCATCCGGAAGATGAAAGCTGGATCCATAGCAGATAAGCACAGCTATAGGTATAGTCTATAATTGAACATCGATTTTCTGAAATTGCTTTCTGAAACAGGATATGTAAAATAATTCCCATAGAAAGGGAGATGCAGAATATGAACACAGCAAAGACAACGATGATGATGTGCATGTGCGGATTGTTAACGGGTGATCATTGCTGTGTTATCAGGGGATCATAACTTTTATGTGACCCAATCTGCATTTGCAAGGCACCCGTGAGATTTCTCGGGTGCTTTTTTATGAGGGTAGGAAGATGAGTGAAAGAAAAGATCAGATCAAATCATATGTACAGGCCCAGCTGCCTGTGTATCAGAACATCGCATTGGCGATTCATGATAAGCCGGAGGTATCCAATTATGAGTTTTTTGCAAGTAAGACATTGTCAGAGCAGTTATCCAAAGAAGGATTCGAGATCGAACTGCCGGCAGCCGGTCACCGCACAGGTTTTGCGGCCAGGTACAGGTCTTCAAAGCCAGGCCCGGTGGCGGTGTTCCTGGCAGAATATGACGCTCTGGCAGGTCTTGGCCATGGCTGTGGGCACAATCTGTTCGGCGCCACCTCGGCTTTGGCCGGCGCTGCGCTGAAACAGGTCATTGACCAAACCGGCGGAGAAGTCAGAGTCTATGGCACCCCGGGTGAAGAAGGCGGGGAAAACGGCAGTGCCAAGGGATCCTTTGTTCGAGAAGGCTACTTCAAGGATGTGGACTTTGCCCTGTGTGTCCATCCGGGCGGAGATGACAAACATTATCTTTCTTCCCGGAATTATGCCTGTGCACCGGTGGATATCACCTTTGATGGCAGAGCAGCCCATGCGGCCGGGGATCCTCAGGATGGCATCAATGCCCTGGATGCGCAGATCCTTGTGTATAACGGCATCTCGGTTCTCCGCCAGCAGTTAACAAACCGTATCCGGATCCATGGCATCATCACTGAAGGCGGCACAGCACCCAATGTCATTCCTGAACATACCAACTCCAAGTGGTATATCCGGGCAGCGGACATTGATACATTGCATGAGCTGTATGCCAAGGTGGAAAACATTGTCAAAGGCGCAGCCCTGGCAACCGGATGTACCGGCAGTATCAGGCTGTATCAGAACCTGGTGGAAAACATGGTGGTGACACCATCTCTGGATGCCCTGTATGAAAAGAATCTGAATCTGTTTGGCGAAAAGATCACGCATAAACCGGATACTGTACAGCCGGGCAGCTCGGATGTAGGCAACGTATCACAGGTTGTACCGTCCATCCAGCCGCATATTGGTATCTCCAGTACAAAGATTGCCGGCCATTCACCGGACTTTGTCAAGGCAGCCTGCAGCCAGAAGGGGTTGGAAACAATCGGCCTTGGTGCAGCGGTGCTGGCGGATACGGCCGTGGATCTTCTGGAAGATGAAGCACTGCTGCAGAAGGTCAAGGAAGACCATGCCTGGCATGTAGAACATCAGAAGGAGCTGCCGCTGTAAGGAAGGAGAGAACATGATTGAAATTGAGCATTTAAGCAAAACATATGATCTGAACAAAGCACAGGTTCATGCCGTCAATGATGTTTCTCTCCGGATCGAAAAGGGAGAAGTCTATGGCGTCATCGGCTATTCCGGAGCTGGTAAAAGCACACTGGTGCGCTGTATCAACTTTCTGGAAAAGCCGCAGGCAGGTACGATCCACATTGATGGCTTTGGCACAGTGTATGCCGGAAAGCAGGGACTGCAGCTGGAGAAAGACGGAAAACAGGCGCAGCTCAAAGAAAAAGATCTGCGTCAGCTGAGACGTTCCATTGGCATGATTTTCCAGCACTTCAATCTGCTGGACCGCAGTACTGTCTTTGACAATGTGGCATATCCACTGCGCTATCGTCATCTTTCAAAGAAGCAGATTGAAGAGAGAGTGGATCACCTGCTGGAACTTGTCAATCTGTCTGAGAAAAAGAATGCCTATCCTTCCCAGTTATCCGGCGGTCAGAAACAGAGGGTTGCCATTGCCAGAGCCCTGGCAGATGAGCCGGATGTACTGCTGTGTGATGAGGCAACCAGTGCCCTGGATCCCGATGCTACGGAATCCATCCTGGCTTTGTTAAAGCAATTGAACAAAGAGCTTGGTTTGACTCTGGTAGTCATTACCCATGAGATGGCCGTGATCAAGGAGATCGCAGATAAGGTGGCAGTGATGGAGAATGGAAAGATTGTGGAGGAAGGTTCGGTGTATGACATCTTCGCTTCACCGAAGCAGCCGATCACTAGGAAGTTTGTGGAGAGTTCCAGCGGTCTGAACAAGATTGGAACACTGTTACAGCATCAGGACAGCATTGATCTTTCTTCGCCTGACAGTAAGCTTGTCAAGCTTGTGTTTACAAGAGAGTCGGTCGGGGATGCTTTGATCTCACAGATTTCACGTGACTATAACGTGGATGTTTCAATTGTCTTAGCCAATGTGGATCTGGTGGAAGAGAGTGCTCTGGGGGCGATCATTGCCAATATCAAGGGTACAAAAGAGAATGTGGAAAATGCACTGGCCTATCTGGAAAGCCGCAGTGTGAGAGTGGAAGGAGTGAAAGCATGACATTCTTTCAAAGTCTGTTTCCCAATGTTGTCAAATACTGGAACATGTTCCTGGAAAGCCTGCAGGCAACCTTCCAGATGTTTGCCATTGCCGGTATCTGGGTATTGGTCATAGGAGGAACATTGGGTGTTCTGCTGGTGGTGACTAGATCAGATGGCATCCGCCCAAACAAAGGCATCCATGCCATCCTGGAAATCATCACCAACATCTTCCGTTCCATTCCGTTTATCATCCTGCTGATCTTCCTGATCCCACTGACAAGAATCATCACCGGTACCGCAATTGGTGTGGCTGGTGCGATTGTGCCGCTTGTCTTTGGTGCTTCACCTTTCTTTGCAAGGCAGGTTGAGAGTGCACTCAGTGATGTGGATCCAGGCAAGGTAGAAGCTGCCAGAGCAATGGGCAGCGGGACAATTGGAATTA
Source organism: Lactimicrobium sp. (assembly GCF_036453465.1). Lineage (NCBI taxonomy): Bacteria > Bacillati > Bacillota > Erysipelotrichia > Erysipelotrichales > Erysipelotrichaceae > Lactimicrobium > Lactimicrobium sp. Next base: position 5,468 of record NZ_JAZHUW010000044.1, on the reverse strand, counting down.
TCTTCCGTGTTTATCTGCATGAAGCTCTGCCGGATTTGTTCAGGGCAGTCACGATCACATCGATTTCACTCATCGGCCTGACCACAGCGGCAGGTGCTGTAGGAGCCGGCGGGCTTGGCAGCTTTGCCATCAACCAGGGGCAGAACATGCACTATCAGGATGTTGTCAATCTATGCGTTCTGTTACTGCTGGTATTTGTATCACTCATTCAGCTGGTGGGAAATTCACTGGCACATGCGTCTGTAAATAAGAAACTGTTTAAATAAGAAAAGGGGATAAAACAAAATGAAAAACACATGCAAGAAACTTCTGATTTCTGCGCTGGCTGCCGGCGCCATCGTTACCACCGGATGCGGTACATCCACTGCTTCCACATCATCTAAAGAAGCCATCAAGATCGGTGTACCAAGTGATGCCACTAACCAGGCAAGAGCGATCAACCTCTTAGCAACCGCAGGCTTAATCGAAGTTGATCCTGATGCCGGCTATACACCGGAACTCTCTGATATTACCAAGTACATCTATAACATTGAGATTGTACCGGCAGCTGCCAATACACTGGTATCCACACTGGATGACTACGCTGCTTCGGCCATCAATGGCACCTATGCCGTACAGGCAGGCCTTTCACCAACCGATGACGGACTGATTACAGAAGTACAGGAAAAAGGCTCTGACAATCCGTTTATCAATGTGATTGTGGCTAGAACCGCGGACAAGGACAATCCGGATTATCAGACAATTGTCAAAGCCTACCAGACACAGACTGTAGCGGAATACATTCTGGAAAAGAACAAGGGTTCTTCCATTCCGGCCTTTGACTATGATGAGAATTATACAGTCGATGCAGACTTTGTGGACAGCATCGAAGGATACAACTCTGATTCCACTGGCAAGAAAGTTGTTAAAGTCGGCATCTGCGGCACAGGTGATGTATGGAAGGCAGTACAGAAAGTACTCGATGATGAAAATGCCGGCATCTACATTGATGTTGTGACATTCGATGCCTACAACCTTCCCAACGAAGCACTCAACTCCGGTGAAATTGACCTCAATGCCTTCCAGCACAAGGCATACCTGCAGTCTGAGATTGACTCTCAGGGCTATGATCTGACTGCCATTGGTGATACATCCTCAGCACCACTGACTCTGTACTCCCAAAAGGTAGACAGTCTGGATGCACTCAAGGAACTGGCTGGTAAGAAGGAGTAAGGAAAACAATCTTATATATGAAAAAGCCGTTCTGCTGTCAGAACGGTTTTGCTTAGAGCAGATGAATATTGTGTGCTTCACACTGCTGGATCATTGCGTCCGGCCAGATGGATGCCTGTACTTCACCAATGTGTGCTTTGTTCAACAGCAGCATGCACAGTCTGGACTGGCCGATGCCGCCGCCAATGGTATAGGGCACTTCATGGTGGAGGATGGCCTGATGGTATGGCAGCTGGAGTCTTCCTTCACAGTGTGCTGCCTTGCACTGTTCTACCAGTGACTTTTCATCGACACGGATGCCCATGGAAGAGATTTCCAGGGCCTGATCAAGAGAAGGCAGATAGAACAGCAGATCGCCATTGAGTGCCCAGTCATCGTAGTCCGGTGCTCTGCCATCATGCGGCTTGCCGGATCTCTTCAACGGGGAGCCAATGCCGATGATGAACACACACTTCTTGTCTTTGACAATCTTATTTTCTCTTTCCTTCGGGCTCAGATCCGGATACAGATCTTCCAGTTCCTGGGCTGTGATGAAGGAAACATCATCAGCCAGATGACAGACTGCTTCAGGATACTTGTACCAGACTTCATGTTCCATATGCTTGATGACCTTGAAGATGGTACGGACGGTACTCTGCAGGGTATCAATGGTTCGATCTTCTTTGTTGATGACTTTCTCCCAGTCCCACTGGTCGACATACATGGAATGCAGGTTGTCGAGAAGTTCATCCCTGCGGATGGCATTCATATTGGTATACAGGCCTTCACCTGGTTCAAAGTGATACTTTTCAAGTGCCCATCTTTTCCACTTGGCAAGTGACTGGACAACTTCCAGCTTTTCACCCGGCAGATCCTGGGCATCAAAGCCAACCGGCCGCTCAATGCCATTGAGATTGTCATTCAGGCCGCTTGCCTTTGTTACAAACAAAGGCGCACTGACCCGGGACAGGTTCATCTCCTTGCCAAACTCACGCTGAAAAGTGTCACGGATATACTTGATGGCCTCCTGGGTGTGCCTCACATCCAGGGTAGGCTGATAATCTTCTGGAATCGTTACGTTCATATGCTAATCTCCTGTGCTTCATTGTATCCCGAAAAAAACGTGCAGAAAAGTACAATCAATTCTTAAGAAAAGATTAAGATTGCACAGATGATGCGCGGTAAGAGTGAAAACATGCTAGATTGATAAGTATGAAACAGCACAGGGGGAAAAGGAAACTGCGCCGGTGGGCAGTCTGGTCTATTGTCATCATCGCTGCAGTTACAATTGCATTCTTTATCATTTCACAGTTTACATTGCAGCTTACCATGCATGGAAACCCGCATGTCTTTCAGCAGGTTTCTGTGGCATATGAAGATGAGGGGGCATCTGCAGTATTGACAAACAAAGTACTGCCGTTTCTGCAGAAAGAAATGGCAGTAGAAACATCCGGCACTGTGAATGTCGATCAGAATGGCTTGTATACCATCCGCTATGAAGCAGGAAAAGGAAAGTATCACCAGGAAGCAGAACGGATTATTGAGGTGCGGGATTACCATACACCAGAGATTACATTGACCGTCAATCCGGATGCCTATACACCTTACAATCATGACTATCAGGAAGAAGGTTATTCGGCCAGTGATGCTGTGGATGGGGATCTGACTGGTTCGGTTGTGGTAACCAATGATGGCAGTGATGTGAAGTATACGGTCAGAAACAGTGCAGGCAATTATGCTGTGGCAGTACGTAAGATTATCTATGATGATCGTTCTGCACCCGTATTGTCTTTTGGGGATGGCAGTGACGAGAATGATGTGACCGTGTTTGTGGGATCATCCTATGATCCTGCCGTTACGGCTTTGGATGACAGTGAGGATGATGTCACAGACAGGATTGAAACCGATGGCAGTGTGGATACCAGTACACCGGGTGATTATTCTGTAACGTATTCCGTATCGGACAGCTATGGACATAATACATCTGTAACAAGAGTTGTCCATGTGATTCCGCTGCCGCAGAATCATTCCGGTGCTGAGGATTCTAAAACCATCTATCTGACCTTTGATGATGGACCGTCTGGCAATACATCAAGATTATTGGATATTCTCGACAAGTATCATGTCAAAGCCACATTCTTTACCACGGGGCGTGGGGATGATGCCTTGATTGGAGAAGAATACCGACGCGGCCATACGGTGGCAGTGCATACCGAGACCCATAACTATGCGCAGATATATGCCAGTACAGATGCTTACTGGGCAGATTTCAACCGGCAGAATGCACGTGTGTATGCACAGACGGGCAGCTATACATCCTTGATGCGGTTCCCAGGCGGCTCTTCCAACACTGTATCAGCCAATTACTGCTCTGGCATCATGACTATATTAACCCAGCAGGCATCTGCGAAAGGACTGCACTACTTTGACTGGAATGTATCCAGTGGAGATGCCGGAAATATTGACAGTGCGGATCAGGTGTTTGACAACATTACCAATGGTATTTCTTCTGTCAGTGCCAAAGGCTATCCCTCTGTTGTTCTTCAGCATGACACGAAGTCATTCTCGGTGGATGCGGTCTCCCGTGTGATTGAGTGGGGACTGGCAAATGGCTACCATTTTGAAAAGCTTGGTGATAACAGCTTTACAGCCCATCATCATATCAACAACTGATGTTGAAGAATGTGAACAGCAGTGTTATATATGGGGCATGGAACGATCAAACACTTCTCTGCATTTAATGACCGAAGGTGATCTTCGCAAAGAGATCATCTTTTTTGCGATACCGCTGTTTGTCGGCAATCTGTTCCAGCAGATGTACAACACCGCCGACTCTTTAATTGTCGGCAACTTCCTTGGCGCAAAGGCACTGGCTGCTGTATCGGGTGTCAGTTCACTTGTCTTTCTGTTCACTGGCTTTTTCATGGGCTTCTCCACAGGTGCCGGTGTCATCATCTCCCGCAGCATCGGTGCCGGTGATGTGAAAAAGACAAAACTTGCCATTCATACAACTGTTGCCTTAGGCATTGCCATGAGTATTGTCATGACTATCCTGGGTGTTTCCTTAACACCAACCATCCTGAAATGGATGAAGACACCGGATGATGTCTTCCCACTGTCAAAGCTGTATCTGCAGATCTATTTTGCCGGCTTTGGCGGTCTGATCATGTATAACACCATGACCGGTATCCTGCAGGCAGCAGGTGATTCCAAACACCCACTGTATTATCTGATCTGTTCTTCCATGATCAATGTTGTATTGGATATCGTGTTTATTGCGGTATTCCATATGGGCGTGGACGGGGCTGCCATTGCCACGGTCATGTCGGAAGTACTGACAGCAGTCCTTGTCTTTATCCGTTTGTTAAAGGCAGATGAGCCTGTCTGTCTGCACGTCTCTCACATTGCCTTTGACAAAGAGAGCCTGAAACAGATCACTGACTATGGCTTGCCTACAGCCCTGCAGGGATCTGTCATTGATATCTCAAATATTCTGATTCAGTCCTATATCAACAGTTTTGGTGCCATGGCGATTGCCGGGATCGGTGCCAGTACAAAAGCAGAGGGTTTCATCTTCCTGCCAATCACAGCCTTCTCCATGGCGATGACAACCTACATCTCCCAGAACATGGGTGCTAAGAAGTATGACAGAGTCAGAAAGGGTATGCATTTTGGCTTTGCGGTATCACTGACCATGATTGAAATCATGGGTGCCTTGTTCTTCATCTTTGCTCCGCAGATTGTCGGTCTGTTCAACCGGGATCCAGATGTCATCACCTATGGTGTCGGCAGAGCCAGAGTTACCGGTTTCTTCTTTTTTCTGGTCGGCTATTCCCATATTGCCTCGGCAGTACTGAGAGGCCTTGGCAAGCCGATGGTGCCAATGGCAGTCATGTTATTCTGCTGGTGTGCAGTCAGAGTTACGGCCCTTTTCACCATTGGCATGGTCTGGCACAACATCAACCTTGCCTACTGGATCTATCCGATTACATGGACGCTCTCAGCCGTTGTGTTCTTCTTCTATCTGCGCCATCAGGAAAAGATTGTGTTATCAAAGTAAGACGTCCGGGCAGCCAGTGTGCCGCTTTTTTAGCTGCAAAGGGCTGCTAATAAGCAAAATAATGTTTCAAGTGGGGCAATGTTCAGGTTAGGATACAGAAATTCAGCTAAAATATTCTCCGGACTATGACAGACAGGTTTGCGTTTATCAGGAAGGACATATTAACAAATTGGTGAATTCTGTGGCTACTGTACTTGTTCATGTACAGTAATGTTAA
>NZ_JAZHUW010000043.1:0-16993 GCF_036453465.1 Lactimicrobium sp. | reverse complement strand
AAAGTATGTGAAATCTTTGAGCGCAGTATCGCGTGACTCAATGATTTTTCGTGTGAGATAAAAGACTGCCGGCAGAAATCGGCAGTCTTTTCAAAATAGCCGCATCGGCTAAGCCGTGAACAGTAACCACAAAATACAGCATGCCTGCTGTTTTCATTGCAATTTGAAAACCGCTTTGTTATAATTCCATCTGCTTGAAGAAACGGAGGTGTTATAAATGGCAAATATTAAGTCGCAGAAAAAGCGTGCACTCACAAATCTGAAGAGACAGAATGCTCTGGCTGGTGAGAAGAGTGCTCTGAAAACAGCAATCAAAGCAGTCAAGACTGCCGTCGATGCAAAGGACAAGGATGCAGCCGTGACAGCTATGAACCAGGCAAATAAACTTCTTGATAAGGCAATCGTCAGTGGTTTCAAGAAGAAGAATTATGTTGCCCGCCAGAAATCCAGACTGCAGAAAGCTGTTAATAACATCGCCTGATAATTAAGAAGACTGCGGTCTTCTTTTTTTGTATTTGAAAAGGCTGAGGATTACGCCCCAGCCTTCTGCTGTTTGTTGTTTGTATCCTGCAGGAAGGCATCAATGATAGATGCTTCCACCTGCAGTTTTTTTGTGTCTGCACTTTCATCCTTGCGCAGTGACAGGATATGATGCAGCTTATGTGTACGGCGTTTGAGATACGCGGTGTATTCCTCATCCGGATGCTGTGACAGGATGGGACCAAGAACCAGATCAGATTGTGAATAATGTACCTCTGTCTTTGCTGGCACAAAGGCAATGGCTGTATAGTCATGCCTGTTTTCACTGACCACCCGTTCATCCGTGATTCTGTATCCCTTTGCGGCGATCCATTGCCGCATGGCAATGGGATCATCATTGGCCTCTGTAATGAGGATGGCAAACTGTGCTGTCCTGTCTGCATCTGCATCCAGAATGGAGATGATCGTATGCACACCCATACCGGCAATAACCGCACACTGTGCATCCTGCGGTACATTGGCAAAACCATTGCTTAAAACAAGCGTGATTTCTTTCTTCATGTGGTTTGTGACAATGTTGGCAGCTGCCTGATGCAGGGGGCCCTTGCGGATATCGCAGGCATAGACCTTTTCTGCTTTATGCTGTTTGACAAGCAGAACGGGCAGCCAGGCATGATCGGTGCCGATATCCGCAGTGACAAGACCAGAAGGCACCATATCTGCCAGTACCTGCAGACGTTTCATCATTCCATGAAATCCTTGAGCTTGCGGGAACGGTTCGGATGTTTCAGTTTGCGCAGCGCCTTGGCTTCAATCTGCCGGATTCTTTCTCTGGTCACATTGAATTCTCTGCCGACTTCTTCCAGTGTTCTCGGCTTGCCTTCATACAGACCGAACCGCATGCGCAGCACTTTCTCTTCGCGGTCTGTCAGGCCGGAAAGCACATTGTCAATTTCATCCTTCAGCAGCTGATTGTTGGCATATTCATCCGGACTCATGGCATCCTTGTCCTCAATGAAATCACCGAGATGGCTGTCATCTTCTTCACCGATCGGTGTTTCCAGAGAAACCGGCTCCAGAGCAATCTTCTGGATCTCACGGACTTTGGCTGGTGAGATGCCGTCCATCCTGGCAGAAATTTCCTCAGCAGTTGGCTCACGGCCAAGCTCCTGTACAAGCTGTCTCTGCACTCTGGTCAGCTTATTGATGGTTTCGACCATGTGGACAGGAATACGGATGGTTCTGGCCTGATCGGCAATGGCTCTGGTGATCGCCTGCCGGATCCACCAGGTAGCATAGGTTGAAAACTTGAAGCCTTTGCGGTAGTCAAACTTTTCAACGGCCTTGACCAGGCCCATGTTGCCTTCCTGAATCAGATCGAGAAACAGCATGCCTCTGCCTACATACTTTTTGGCGATGGATACAACAAGGCGCAGATTGCTGGAAATCAGAATATTGCGTGCCTCTTCATCGCCTTCCTCTACGCGCTTTGCAATTTCGCGCTCATCTTCCGGTTTCAGCAGCGGCACTCTGCCGATCTCCTTCAGATACATTTTGACAGGATCATTGAGCTGGGTAGCAGCACTGGCATTGACAAGCTCTTCCGGGGCATATTTCTTCTTCAGCAGCTCACCGATCTGATCACGGTCCTCAACATCCCCCTCTTCCTCATCGTCAAGAGAATCAAGTGCTTCAGCTTCATCCTCTTCTTCCTCATCCTCCAGTTCTTCCTCAAGATCTTCATCTTCGGCCACATCAATATCGTGGTCCGCAAACCATGTCCACAGGGCATCGATTTCATCATCATCCAGACTCAGATTCTCCAAAGAGGCCATGACATCTTTCTGATACAGCACGCCGTCCCGCTGGTATACTGCCGCATAATCCTGCTTCAGTTCATCTAATGTTTTCATCCGGCTGCCGGAAGCTTCATGCACACAGGGATCAATCACACTGCTCTTCTTTGCAGAAGATGCGCCTGAGGAAGCAGCACCATGGCGGGCTGCGTTGTCCGTTTTCTTTTCACTGCTTGTTTTCTTCATCCAGGTACCTCCTTAGTTGGCTGACACATTCTGTATATTGTTTCATCAGCAGTGCCTTGCTCTGCGGATTCAGATCCGTCAGCAGCTGCTGTTTATAGGCATCTGCTTCATTCTGCAGATAGGTAATTTTCACACGCCGGATCGCTCCCGTAAGCATGCTGGCATCAAAGTCCATCTCATAGGCTTCACTGCATACAAGTGAGCTGATCAGATCACGGATCTGCTGATCCTGGGTGCGGTCCATCAGCACCTGCGGGTCAGCTCTGCCCTGTTGATGCACCATCTCCAGAATCATCACAGCCAGGGTCTGCCGCTGTGGATTGAGCAGATAGCCCAGTTCATCTTCAAAGATTCTGGAGGCGCCGGGATATTTGAGCATCATCATCAGAATCTGCTCCTCGGCTTTGTCGTTGCCAGCGGCCGGTGCCATATGGGAAACATGCAGTGGCTGCGATGGCATCGGTACACTGACAGCTTCTTCCTGCTTCGGTGTATACACTGCCTGGATCCCGGTGATCTTTGAGGCCTGATCCAGCAGGTATTTCCGGTCCATTTCATCGGTAATGGTTTCCGCAATCTGGCTGGCCTGGGTGATGAATTCTTTTTTCTCGAGATAGGAATTCAGATTGGTGCGTTTTTCCATGTAGGAAAGATAGAAGTCCATCCATGAGATTTCTTTTGCGGCCAGTGCCTGCAGTGCTTCTTTGCCATCCTGGCGCAGAATCTCATCCGGATCTTTGCCGGTACGGTTGTCAATGACAGCCGTTTCACAGTTTTCTTTTCTTGCCATCTGAACAGCCCGCCAGGTCGCATTCTGTCCGGCCTGGTCGCCATCATAGCAGAACACAAGCAATGGTGCCAGGTGCCGTATCAGACGGATCTGCTCCTGGGTGCAGGCGGTGCCAAGTGTACAGACGGCATTGGCAATACCTGCTCTGTCAAAGGCAATGACATCTGTCACACCTTCACAGATATAGATTTTGCCTGCCCTTCGTGCTTCTTCCTTTGCCCTGTGGGCATTGTAGACAAGCTGTCCTTTGACATAAATCTCAGTCTGGGTTGTATTAATATATTTAGCCGGATTGTCAGGATCCATCGTACGGGCACTGAATCCAACCGGATTGCCATAGGCATCATGAATGGGAAAGGTGATACGGCCGGCAAAGACGTCCTTCATGCCCTGTGACGTGATCCGGGAGACATTGACTGCCGTCAGGGTCTGATCTTCATAGTGCTTGGCATGCAGAAAGCGGGTCAGGGCATCTCCCTCCGGATTCCAGCCGATCTGAAACTTCTCTAGGGTATGGTCGTCCATACCACGGCCTTTGAGATAGCTGCGGGCAGATGCGCCATCGCTGCTGTTGAGCTCATACATGGTATAGTTGATCGTTTCCTGCAGGGCGTCATACAGCTTCTGACGGTGAGGATCGACCTGCCGTTTTTCCTTCGTGGGGGAAGTTGACAGCGGGAAGCCGATCATGTCGGCCACCCTGCCTACTGCCTCTGGAAAGGAAATGTGCTCATAGCGCTGCACGAAGGAGAAAACATTGCCGCCGGCTCCGCAGACAAAGCATTTGTAAATCTGCATGTCAGGATTGATGTTCAGGGAAGGATCGTGATCATCATGAAAAGGGCAGACTGCTTTATACATCCTGCCCTGCTTATGTACCTGCAGATAATGGGATATCACATCGACGATATCTGCTTTGGCGCGAACAGCATTGATTTCATCTTCAGAAAGATATGCCATGGGCCCCCTTTGCTAGAGATTTCAGAAACGAATGGCCTTGTTGATGCGGGAACGGACCTCCTCTACACTCAGTCTTTCCTGTGCCATGGTATCACGGTCACGGATTGTTACCGTACCATCTTCCATCGTCTGATCATCCACCGTGATGCAGTAAGGTGTTCCTACTTCATCCATGCGGCGGTAACGCTTGCCAATGGAACCAGCATCATCATAGGCAACGGCAAAATCATAGGACAGTGAGCGGTAAATCTCCTTTGCCTTCTCACTGTGTGCCTTCTTCTTCAGCGGCAGAATTGCTGCCTTGACAGGCGCGAGAACCGGATGGAAATGCATGACAATACGGGTATCACCATTTTCCAGTGTTTCTTCATCATAGGCATCGGTAAAGAACATGAAGAACAGTCTTTCCACGCCGACCGCCGGTTCCACAACATACGGCAGGAACTTTTCGTTTGTTACAGGATCAAGGTAAGTCAGATCCTTGCCGGAAGCTTCCTGGTGGCGGCCCAGATCGTAGTCAGTACGGTCAGCGATGCCCCACAGCTCGCCCCATCCCCACGGGAACTTGTATTCAATATCCGTTGTTGCCTTGGAATAGAAGCTCAGCTCTTCCTTAGCGTGATCACGGAACCGCAGCATTTCCTTTGTGCCGCCCAGAGACAGAATCCAATCCATGCAGAACTGACGCCAGTAAGGGAACCACTTGTCATCCTCGCCCGGATGGCAGAAGAATTCCATTTCCATCTGCTCAAATTCACGGGTACGGAAAATGAAGTTGCCCGGTGTAATCTCATTACGGAAAGACTTACCGATCTGGCCGATGCCAAATGGCAGCTTCTTGCGGTAAGCACGCTGTACATTCTTGAAGTCTACAAACATGCCCTGGGCAGTTTCAGGACGCAGATAGACAGTGCTCTTGGCATCTTCAACCGTGCCCTGGAACGTCTTGAACATCAGATTGAACTGACGGATCGGTGTGAAATTATGCTTGCCGCAGTCCGGGCATGGAATCTTGTTATCTTCAATGAACTTCTCCATCTGTTCATTGGTCCATCCCTCACAGCTGACTTTGCCATTGGACCATTCCTCAATCAGCTGGTCTGCACGGTGTCTTGTATGGCACTCACGGCAGTCCATCAGCGGATCAGAGAATCCCTTGAGATGGCCGGAAGCTTCCCATACCTTCGGATTCATCAGAATGGCTGCCTGAATCTCGACATTGTTCGGATCTTCCTGAATAAACTTCTTCTGCCATGCACGCTTGATATTATCTTTGAGCATGACACCATAAGGACCGAAGTCCCATGTGTTGCTCAGACCGCCGTAGATCTCGGATCCCTGAAATACAAATCCTGTATTTTTTGCATGTGAGACAATGAGATCAAACGTTTTTTCCTTTTCCATGCTATCCTCCTGAAATTTTGTTAAACGCTATCAGTTTAACACTTCCCCGGTCACTATTCAATGTGCACAGATTTCCTGCAGGAAGCGGAAAGACTGCAGCGCAATGCTGCCGTACTGGTGCAGAAAGTCCACCAGTATGACTGTATCTTCCCAGCTGGCACCGCCTGCCTGTATGACGGCATCAAAGTGGGAAAGGCCTGCCTTGCAGATGAGGCGGAACCGCTTCAGATCAGCAGCGGATGATGCCGGCACACCAAGCTTTGCAGCATCTTCACGGCATAAAAAGCCCCCTGCCTGCACAGACAGGGCACTGACTTCTTTCTTCTGACATACTGTGCACTCATCGACGTCTGGTGCCATGCCTGAAATACGCAATACATCCGCAAGATACAAGGCAAGCACAGATGTCATATCATCCCCGTGATCCAGCCGGTCCAGTCCCTTTTCCAGCAGGTCATACATCTGTGCTGAAGCACTCTGCTCGCCTGGCAGCAGTAAGGCATCCGCACATTCGCAGAGAACCGCTGCAGCAGCTGAGGCATTCAGATCTTCATGCAGATGGCGGCGCAGCGAAATTGTTTCGGCTGTGCGCAGATGGAACATGGTTCTGCCGGGATGATAGTCAAACAGAAAGCGGGCCGAGGTATATGGCAGCAGGGAAGCACTATTGCGGCTGGTGATCTTTCTGGCACCGGCGGCTGTAAAACTGATTTTTCCATATTCCCGGCTCAATACACTGAGAAGTACATCCTTTTCCCGGTAATCACTCTGTTTGAGAATGATGACGTTCAGACGGTCATTCATCGCGGAAGGCACCGCCATAGCCGTATTCAGAAATACGGGCATCCTTGGAGCGCCATTCACTCTCGACTCTGACAAACAGAGTCAGATAGACATGGACGCCAAGCAGTTTCTCCAGATCCGCTCTGGCCAGTGAACCGATCTTTTTGAGCATCGATCCGCCCTTGCCAATCATGATGCCCTTCTGACCTTCTCTTTCGACCAGAATCATTGCCTGGATCTCACAGCCCTTCTTCGTGAATTTCTTGCTTTCTACAATGACAGCAGAGGCGTGCGGCACTTCTTTCTCTGTGCACTGCAGCACTTTTTCCCGGATGATTTCGGCAATGCGGAAATTCTCAGGCTCATCGGTGACTTCATCACTGCTGTACAAAAGGCCGCCTTCCGGCAGATAAGAGGCAGTGGTTTTAATCAGATCGTCAAAAGAGGAAGAAAACTTTGCACTCAGTGGGAAATACTGGGCAAAGTCATAGCGCTGCTGCCATTGGCCAAGAATCTGCAGCACCTGTTCCTTTGTCATCATATCCACCTTGTTCAGAATCAGAAACACCGGCACGCCTGCCTGTTTCACCATGTTAAGAACATAGGCATCCCCGGAGGAGAACTTTGCACTGCCATCCACAACCAGATAGATCAGGTCCACGCCCTGGATGACATCCGCTGATTCGCGGTTCATTCTTGCCCCGAGTCTGTCCTTGGCTTTATGAATGCCTGGTGTATCAGTGAAAACAATCTGACAGTCGGAATCGGTATAGATCCCTCTGATTTCAGATCTGGTTGTCTGTGCCTTGGGGGAAACAATCGCAACTTTTTCTTTGACCAGTGCATTGATCAAAGTACTTTTGCCGGCATTCGGCCTGCCAGCCAGGGCAACAAATCCACTTCTCATATGTTTCCTTTCAAATGTACAGCCAGGATCACCATGGCAGTCACAAAGGCTGCCAGAGAGGCAATCAGCACGGCACCAGCCGCCACATCCTTGATGACTTTGATCCGTTCATCGATTTCTGTGCTGTACATATCACAGATCTTTTCGATGCATGTATTCAACATTTCAGCGGTAATGACCATGCCAATGCAGATGATGACTGCCACCCATTCTTCTGCGGACAGTTTCATGATCCATCCGGCAATAAAGGCACACAAGGCAAGCTCATACTGGATGCGGACAGAGCGGTGGCCAAGGCCGTCTGCCACACCTGCAAAGGCAGCTTTGAACTTACTGATCATCGCGCGGCACAATCGGATCCAGAATCTTTTCCTGCAGGGCAAACATGACCTTTTCATCTTCCGGCTTCATGTGGTCATAGCCAAGGCAGTGCAGCAGGCCATGGGTAAACAGGAAACAGACTTCCCGCTTCAGGCTGTGGCCGTATTCCTTTGCCTGGCGGCGGGCATAGTTGATATTGATGAACAGATCACCGAGGTCTTTTTCGCCATCGTCAATGAGATCCGGGCTGTCATTGATGGCAAAGCTTATGACATCTGTCGGTCTGTCGATGCCGCGGTAATCACGGTTGATCTTATGAATGGCAGCAGAACGCACAAAAGTCACACTGATTTCGCAGGTTTCAGAAAGATGAAGCTGTTTCTCAGCAGCTGCACCGATCTGTTCAAACAGAGCCTGATAGGCCTGTACATCTTCATTTGTACGGTTATAGATCGTAATTTCCATGCTCTTTCCTTCTCTGGCTCACAGGCGGGAATAGGCTGCCTTGACGGTAATGCCATTCAGGTTGCCAAGCCTTCCGCAAAGTGCGGAAATGACATCGCCCGGGGCATCCATGGCAATCGAGATCAGGGAAATATTCCGCTTGGGATAAGGCAGTCCCATACGGCCGATGATATACTGGCTGTATTCATGCAGGATCTCATTCAGACTGCTGACCTGATTGGTATCTTCAACGACAATGGCAAGCATTGCAATTCTGCTTTCTTCCATATTCTCTCCTCTTTCTTATGCAGATATCTGCTTTCTTTAATGATAGCACAGCTGCCTGCTTCCTTCCTGAGTGCAGCCGACAAGGATCAATCGTTTTTCTGATGGATATCCAGCATCTGCACCGGCACATGCTTGTCTTCCAGGATCTGGAGAATCTCAGGGTGTTTTTCCAGATGGGCACCATATACGGCGATTCTTCTGCCATTGGCATCATAGATCATGAACATCTTTTTCCTTGCGATGATTTCACTGATATCCGCATAGGCCCAGTATTTGTTTCTGCCAAAAGCCTGCACCATCCGGATGCCATCTTCTTCAAAAACCATGCCGGACCGGTAATGGTCATAGATCAGTGCCCAGCCGATGGCCGCAACAATCGCAACCAGCCAGATCATGGATCCGGCTGCTTCCTTGACTTCTTTTGAGCTGAACAGGTACATGACAAGGATGACGGTAAAAATACCGGCTGTCAGCACGCCAATGGCCATGGAGCCATCTTCTTCTTTGAGTTCGATCTTATGCATACGTGATCTCCTTTGCATGTATGGTATGCTCTCCTTGTGTATGGTGCAAGCATGCCTTGACACACCCGCTTCATTTTGTATAATACAGCCGAAAACACGAGTGGATTTTTCCGGATGAACAATCACCTTTTCGCCACACGACATCAGGCCATGTGGATTTTTTTTGGCCAAAAGGAGAATACAATGCAGGAAAATGCAATGAAAGAGCGGCCTTTACTGCCGCTGATTCTGACCATGACCATTCCGATGATGCTGTCGATGCTGGTCAACAGTCTCTATAACATTGTCGACAGTTTCTTTGTCGCAAAAATGGGTGAGGATGCCATGACATCCCTGTCACTGGTATTTCCCATCCAGAATCTGATCGGCGCCGCCGCCATCGGCTACGGGGTTGGCATCAATGCCATCATTTCGTTCTATCTTGGTGCCAGGAAACAGGATCAGGCAGATCAGGCTGCCTCCCTCGGCATGCGGCTTTCCGTTGTGCACGGCCTTGTGCTCGGCCTGCTGGGCACGCTTGTCATGCCAGAGTTTCTGAGGATGTTCACAGATAATCCGCAGATCATCTCTTATGGTGTGCGTTATGCTGCGGTGGCCTTTGCCTTTGGCTTTGTCAGCAACGCCGGCATTGCCTTTGAAAAGGTATTCCAGGCCGTGGGACAGATGAATGTGACGGTGGTATCCCTGGCAGCTGGCTGTGTGTTTAATATCGTCATGGATCCGATTCTGATCTTTGGCATTGGCATTTTCCCGAAAATGGGCATGGAAGGTGCCGCCCTGGCAACCGGGCTTGGCCAGCTGGTAAGCCTGCTCATTTACTGTGTCCGGTATCATGATCATCCGCTGCCTGTGCACATTGGCATGCACCGGTGTAAAGATGATGCCAGAATGGCAAAAAGGATTTATGCCGTAGGCATACCGGCCATATTGAATCTTGCTCTTCCTTCTTTGCTGATCACATGTCTCAATAGCATTCTGGCAAAGTTTGCCCCGGTCTATATCCTGGTGCTGGGAATTTATTACAAGCTGCAGACGTTTCTGTACCTGCCTTCTTCCGGCATCATTCAGGGCATGCGGCCGCTGCTTGGCTATAACTATGGTGCCGGGGAATATGGCCGTGTGAAAAAGATCATTGGCATTGTACTGGTTATGATTCTGATTCTGATGAGTGCCGGCACAATCCTGTTCATGGTATGTCCAGGCTGGCCGATGGGGCTGTTTACGACCAGTCAGGAAACGATTCAGGCTGGCAGCAAGGCATTGCGCATCATTGCCGCAGGCTTTATCGTATCGGCTGTTTCAATAACTGCCTCCGGTGCCCTGGAAGGATTATCCAAAGGCACACAGTCCCTGTGGATTTCCTTATTCCGGTATGTGATTCTGATCATACCGGCTGCCTTTGTGCTGTCACATCTGTTTGGTGCAGATGGTGTCTTCCATGCCTTCTGGGTCAGTGAAGTGCTCAGTGCCATCATTGCCTGGTTCATATTGAAAAAAGCAGTGCCTTCTGCCTCTGCAGAAAGCACTGCCATCGCTCAGGAGTAAGCAGTTATTATTTCACTGCTTCCAGTATTCTGATATCGGCTGCTGTTTTCACCATGGGCATAGTACCGGTGCCCTGCTGCAGAAGACTGTGCAGCTTTTTTTCATCTTCACGGGATCCATGCAGCAGTACGGCATCCATCCCTGCCTGCAGTGCACAGCGGATATCGGTATCGGTTTCATTGCCGATCAGCAGTGTGCTGGCAATCTCAAGATCCTGTTCTTTGACAAGCTGCTGCAGAAAGGCAGCGGATGGTTTGCGCAGGCCATAGTCCGAGGAGACATATATGGCATCGAAATACCGCTTGAGGCCGGACGCATCAATCTCGGGCATGGTCAGCAGAGCCTGGGCATTGGTAAAAAGAATGATCTTTGCGCCACGGCGCTTGAGGCTGCGCAGTACGGTGGAAGTATGGGGATATACGCGCAGATGTTTGCGGGACAGGATGCGGAAAAAGTTGCCTACGGCAATTGCCCACTCACTTTCAGCAATTTCATCAATGGTTTCAGAATGTGCCCTTCTGCGCAGGTCATAGACGTTCCTGCCGCAGACAGAAAGAGAGACATAGTGGTTGAAGGGAGATTCCAGCAGCAGTCTGGCAAATACCCGGCCAAGATTAATCTCGACATCATTGCACTGTTTCTTTTTGCGCAGGATGTTTTCTTCATCATGCACCATCATCAGATATTCTTCATGCAGGATCTTCGGTTTGTAGTCAGCACCATAGCAGCTGTAGAATTCGGCCATGCGCCGCCACAGATCCTGACTGTTTTCATCTGTCAGGATATCCACCAGGGTGCCATAGAAATCAAAAATATAATTGTCATACTGCCGCATAAATACCTCTTGTTTGAAAAGGGAGCACGCCATCAACGTGCTCCCTTGACTTTGTGATTGTCAGTATAGCGTTTTCAGTCAGCAAATTCCAGATTCAGGCCGGATTCTTTGCCAAATACGTGAACAACATTGCCGGCAAATGTGAAGGCAACGGTATCACCGAGCTGATAGTGTCTGCCATCAAGATCGAGAGTCGGCACAATGATGATACTATCATGGCCTTCTGCATTGATATGCAGATGGTAAGCAGAGCCCATCATTTCAGAGACATCGACCTTGCCTTCGATCATGGCACCCGGCACATTATCCAGAGAGATATGATCAGGTCTGACACCGACCGTGACATCCTGTTCTGCCACATTGTGGGCAGCCAGGTTCTTCTGCTTGTCTTCAGAGAGTACTACCTTGGCAGCACCAACCGTAACAGCATATTTGCCATCAGCGTCCTTGACAAGACGGCCGTCATAGAAGTTCATCTGCGGCATGCCGATGAAGCCTGCAACAAACAGGTTGCGCGGATGATCATAGACTTCCTGCGGAGTACCAACCTGCTGAATGCGGCCATCCTTCATGACGACGATACGGTCGCCAAGTGTCATGGCTTCCGTCTGGTCATGGGTAACATACATGAAAGTGGAATCAATTCTCTGACGGAGCTTGATGATCTCAGCACGCATCTGGTTTCTCAGCTTGGCGTCCAGGTTGGACAGCGGCTCATCCATCAGCAGTACTTTCGGGTCACGGACAATGGCACGTCCGATGGCAACTCTCTGTCTCTGTCCGCCGGACAGAGCCTTCGGCTTTCTGTCCAGATACTGGGTAATGCCAAGTGTTTCCGCAGCCTGATTGACTTTTCTGTCAATTTCATCCTTCGGCAGTTTGCGCAGTTTCAGCGGGAACTCCAGATTCTGGCGGACAGTCATATGCGGATACAGAGCATAGTTCTGGAAGACCATAGCAATATCACGGTCCTTAGGCTGAACATCATTCATTCTCTTGCCGTCGATCAGAAGATCACCCTTGGTGATTTCCTCAAGTCCGGCAACCATACGCAGGGTTGTGGACTTGCCGCATCCGGAAGGACCGACCAGAACAATGAACTCATGATCCGCGATCGAAAGGTTGAAGTCTTCAACGGCAACGACGCCTTCTTCTGTCACCTTGAGATTTGTTTTCTTCTCATGATGATGTTTCTTCTTACCTTCGGTGTTTGGATAGATTTTCTCGATGTGTTTTAATTCTACTGTTGACATGTTTTTTTGCCCCTTTCAAACAGTGAAAGAATTTTGAAACGGTCCGCGACAAAAGCCCTGCTTTCCGTTTGCTGGCAGAGGGTTCTTCCTTCCCTCAGTGAGCCTTTTTCAATGGCTTGACTGTCTCTCCGGCGATGACCCGGAACGGCACTGTTTCATGCACCGGCCTGCGTTCGTAGTTTATCCGCAGCAGCAGGTCTTCCACACCCCTGCGGGCGATGTTCTGAGCGTCCTGACGAATGGTCGAAAGACGCGGAATGGAATACCTGGCATATGGGATGCCATCATAACCGATCAGTGACAGATCATCCGGTATGCGCCGGCCGCTGTCAACAGCAGCCCGCATGGCACCAAGGGCAATGATATCACCCATGGCAAAGATCGCCGTCAATGACGGATCACGGTGCAGAAGAATATCAGCAGCTTCGTATCCATCCCGCAGAGAGAATCTGCAGGGCTGATACTGAAGGACAGGATCAAACGGGATCTGATGGCGGGCAAATACTTTTTCACAGCCTGCCAGTCTCTGGAAGTCAATGTGGCCTTCATCTGTTTCATTGGCGGAACCGCCGATGATGCCGATTCGTGTATGTCCTGCCCGGATCAGGTAATCCACAGCCTCCTGAGAAGCTGCTGTATCATCGGTTGTAAAGGATGAAAGGTTGTCAAAGCCAAGATTGGCAGCACTGTTTGTCAGCAGCACCGAAGGTACTTCAATCCTGCCGAAATCATGGCGGAAATACTCGATGTTGCCGCCCAGGAAGATCAGCCCTTTCGGCCGTCTTTCCAGACAGATCTGCACTGCCGCAAGCACTTCGTTGGCAAAGTCATCAATGTACTCCACCACTGCCTCTTCCCCGTTTTCTCTCAACAAAGTCTGAATGTTTTCTACAATGGATCCAAAGAAGACATTCATGCGTCCTTTGACCAGAATCGTAATACTGGAATACGTTCTCTGCTTGAGCAGCTTGGCATTGCTGTTGGGCTGATAGCCTTCGCGTTCAATGACCTCCTGTACCTTTTTACGTGTTTCTTCCGATACATCAGGATGATTGTTCAGCACTCTTGAGATTGTCCCGATACTGTACCCGGAAAGCCTTGCAATATCCTTGATTGTTGTCATCCGGGCCTCCTGTCTAACCGTTGTAAACATTACCGGAAACGTTTACAGTTATTATTCTATGAAAGCGCTGCCAGATTGTCAATCACTTTTGACATGGCAGCGTATCAATTTCTGGTATAAATCTGTTTTCCTCAGATGCTTCAATGCGGCTTCTGCTGCTGGTTATTCCGTATCTCCATGCGAAGACGGTCAAGTTCATGCTTGCGTGCCTGCACACGCTTTTCAAGTCCCTGATCTGTCGGAACATAATAGTGGGTCCCCTCCAGAGAATCCGGCAGACACTGCAGACCGGTAATATGTTCCTTGTAGTCATGGGCATACTGGTAATCACGCCCATAGCCAAGATTTTTCATCAGATTTGTTTCGGCATTGCGCAAAGCCAGAGGAACTGGTTCTGCTTCCATGTGCCGGGCATCCTGAGCAGCTTTTGTATACGCAAGGTATAAAGCATTTGATTTGGGAGCAATGGCACAATACACCACAGCATGTGTCAGATGGACAGAGCATTCCGGCATGCCAAGAAACTGGCAGGCATGATAGGCATTGATCGCAACGGTGAGTGCTCCTGAATCTGCCATGCCGATGTCTTCTGAGGCAAAACGTACAATTCGTCTGGCAATGTACAAGGGATCTTCGCCTGCCTCCAGCATTCTTGCCAGCCAGTAGACGGCTGCATCCGCATCCGAATTCCGCATGGATTTATGAAGTGCAGAAATCAGATTATAGTGTTCCTCGCCATTGCGGTCATACAGCAGTGTCTTTTCCTGAATGCACTGATCGACAATCTCTTTAGTCACCAATGACTCTCTGCCTGAACCGGCACCGTTCATGACAGAAAGCTCCAGGGTATTCAAAGCGGTCCTGGCATCTCCGTTTGCATAGGAGGCAATCAATTCAAGCAGGCTGTCATCGATCGTCACCTGCCATGTGCCAAATCCCCTTTCATCCGTCAGGGCATGCTTTTCAATCTGCACAAGACTTTCTTTTGACAATGGTTCCAGCACAAATACCCTGCAGCGGGACAGCAGAGCGTTATTCAGCTCAAAAGAAGGATTTTCCGTGGTAGCTCCGATCAGAATGACAGAACCGCGCTCTACATAGGGAAGAAACGCATCCTGCTGGGCCTTATTGAAACGATGAATCTCATCCACAAACAGGATGGTCTTTCTGCCCATTTTCCTGCTTTGCTCTGCCTTGTCCATCACCTGGCGGATTTCCTTAATACCGGAAGTAACAGCAGAAAAATTGACAAAATCTGATCGGGTGGAATGGGCAATAATGCGGGCAAGCGTTGTTTTGCCGGTGCCGGGAGGGCCCCAGAAAATCATGGACTGAACCTCGTCAGTCTCAATCATTCTGCGCAGGATTTTCCCTTTGCCAAGCAGCTGCTGCTGGCCTATATATTCTGATAAATCCGATGGCCGCATGCGGTCGGCAAGCGGTCTGGAGGAACTCGTATCATCAAAGAGAGACTGCTGTTCCATAGAATTCATAACTCCTTCAGCGATGCAATCATGCAGGCAGATACATGACAACGTGCATCTTTCATCGCTTTTTCTTCTTCATTGTAGTCAATTTGGCTCAAAGCGTGTAACTTCTACAAAAGAAAACAGGAAGGTACAAGATCATGCCCGCATCCTTCCTGTAATCAGTCCTGACCAGAAGTATCCTTGTCTGCTTTGGTTACCCTTCCTTCCACGACATTGTAGATCTCATCCGACAATGACAGTAAAGACTGGCCATCATGGCAGGCAAGGACAATCAATGCACCCCTTTCCTTATGCCTGATCATGATTTTCTTGATTTTCTCAACACTTTCCTCATCCAGAGCATTGAAAGGTTCATCCAGCAGGATGATATCCGGTTTCTCCATGAAGCAGCACGCCAGACCGAGCTTCTGCTTCATGCCAAGTGAATACTTTTTGTATGTTCTTGCATCATGCGGATCAAGCCCTGTCTCTGCCAAAGCCTCTTCAATATCCTGCCTGGATGCGGTTCCCTTCAGGGAAGCAATCATTTCCAGATTTTTATATCCGGTAAAGTTGTCAAGAAAAGCAGGCGATTCAATCAGGGCACCTACAGACCGCGGGAAAGAGATATTTTTTCTCAGCTTTTCGCCATCTACTTCCACATAGCCGCTGGTTGGATAGATCAGTCCGCAAAGTGCTCTCAGCAGCATCGTCTTGCCGCTGCCATTTACTCCCTTCAGGCCATAGATTCTGCCGCTTTCCAGAGATAAATTTACATCTTCCAGAATGACTCTGCCTTTGATGATTTTGCTATAGTTTACTACATTGATCCGCGTCATCTCTCTCACTCTCTTTCCAGATAGTCGTATTTCTTCAGTATCAACTTACCTGCAGCCCAGAAAACTGCTATGCACAATAGTTCAATCCATATGCCGGCAGCCGGATCCACGCTATCCATTGTCATACCGTCAAAGGTGTTTTCCTGCATATTTCTTACAATCATGGAATAGTTCCCGATCAGAAATTTTGACATATAGAAATCCGAGCAAAGGATATATAACAGTGATGCCAGAAATGCATAGGCTGGCCGGATTAACAGCTGCAGGAAGATATATGCCTGTCCCATCGTTTCCGCCGTCAGCCACGGCATCACAAAGACGCTCCGGTACAGATCCAAAGCTGTATGTCTTTCCAGATGGATATTGGAGCACATCCGCACAAGATCAGGATGTGCTGTAAATACTTCTTTTGAGATTGGAACTGTCACTAAAAACGCGATGACAAGAATTTCCAGATAAAATAAACCGATCGAAACAATGCCATAAATCATCTTCGCCAGATACCAGCTTGTCGAATGGGTGCACCGCAGAAGATACTGCTGTCCCAGCCTGGTTCTGTCATCGCTTGGATAGCTGCCGATGATATACAGGGCATACATCTGTGTCGTCAGCCACATGATCGGTATTTCATACTTTACATGTGGATCCGGCAATGTAAACACTTTTCCTTTGAACAGGTACAGGCAGAAATCCATATAGCTGGGTTCGAACTGATGCGGACCGTAACTAAAGAAACCATTGACATGCTCACGGAAATTAAAGAAGAAAATGAGAATCAAGGGAATTGCCCAAAGATATTTCCATCTGTTCTGATAGATGCCGGTGCGGATGTCACGCGATGATAATTTCAAAATTTCCTGCCCAAAACTTTTAATGCCGTTTTTGCACAGTGGGTCTGCTAAGCATACAATTGTATTGGCTCATAGAGCCTAGAAAGTAAGCTTTGGCAGGCGACTGTGTCACTTTCGGCGTGGTGGCCCGGATAC
>NZ_JAZHUW010000042.1:0-18226 GCF_036453465.1 Lactimicrobium sp. | reverse complement strand
CGTTAACTTCATGGATTTTATAACTAACTGAGAAAATCACCTGATTCTCTGACAGATCTTTTTGATCTCGCGGGCATAGCTCTGTTCGCTGATGCCATACACACTCAGGATCTCTTTCTGCCTCTTTGTCACTGCATACTTCTGATAATATTTTCCATCCGGGTTTCTTGTGATGGTCAGTTTATTTAACTGATGAATTGCCTCTGGCACTGTAAAATTCTTCCGGTCTTTCTGATACAGCGGTTTCAGCCGATTGAACATGTCATTGCGCAGAATGATCGCAATGAATGTCTCCATCGTCTTGCTTTCCAATGAGATATCCGTATATACCCTGAATGCCTTTCCACCAAGATAGCTCTTATCTGTTCTGAACAGCTTCTCAATGGAGTCTCTGTGTCTGTATTTATCAAGTGCTTCTGATGCACTCATCTTTTCACTTGTAATCAGTACAAAGAAACCAAGCCTGCTCATTGCTTTCTGCACTGTCTGCTTCTTACGCTTATGTGCCAAGAAATAGCCATTATCATCAAATTTCAGACTGTAGTATTTCTCATACGACTTGATATCCTGCTTTCTGGTCAGCTTTTTCTCCAGTCTCTTATCAAGCTCCTCATCCATTTTGTGCAGTCTGCTTAAGAAGGCTTCTCTTTCTGCTGCAGCCTTTTTCTCATCATAGTAGATATGGATATATCTGGTCTTCTGATCTCCTGGATAAAGACAGCCGCGTATTGTCTTTCCATATACTTCATGCTCATCCAGATAATCTTCAAATGGTGTCAATCTCAGCCTCTCACTTACACCATCTACCGCCTCCTGAATAAACCTGGCGTTTCCTTTTGCCATGATGATGAAGTCATAATGATGTTTATCAAAGAACTTGATATTTCCTGAGCTGAAATACCCTCTGTCCAGAATAAAGCCAACATCATGATAGCCATACTGCTGGGCCCGCTCTACCATGAACTGGCACTGTGTGTTATCAATGATACTTCCGTGATACAACTCATAGAAATACGGGGTGCCATTGTCCTGATCATAGGCAAGTGAGAAGTTCACATCCGGAATATCCGGATCATCCTTGGCAGCCCCGTATTCCGCCAGTTCAACACCACGCGCGCATGTGTTCATGTTGGTTGAATCATAGGAAATATAAACGTCTCTGGCATCCGTATGCAATGCATTCCAGTTCTTCAGAAAGTAATCGTGCTGCTGGGAACTCTGCTTTTTGAACATCTCACAGATCTCATTGTCATCATGAATACGCTCTGAATGAATCACGCTTTCATAGGCATAATCAGGGAAATACTGCATGGCATTGCTTTCACAGCCGATCATGTACTGCACACTGTCCTGCATCAAAAAGCTGTCCTCTCCATACGCACTGTCCAGCAGTGTATCAAGACTCATCTCATGCATTGCCTTTGACAGCACAACATACAGCCCTGCCTGCAGCGTATCAGATCTCTCAGGTGCTTCCGGAAGATCCTGATCTGCAAACAGCTTTTTGTAGTTCTTATTAGGTATCATCTTATGCTTATCATCCTCTGAGAGTTTCCCGATACACATTCTCTTGTTCTCATTGTATCCCTTATCCTTCAGATAAACTTTCTCAGTATTGATATACACATAAAAGGTACTGCCATGCTTATAAATCAACGCTCCATCAGGAAGATCAACCATCATATGATAAACCTCTTTTATTGGTTATATTATAACTAATTTGGAGCTGAAAGAAAAGAGCTTTCGAAGCGAAAATCATCCGATGAAATCTGATGATTCTCTGTATTCAGAAGCTCTCTTGGTTATACTTTAGGAGAAGTTAACGGACTATACAGGCAAGCCGCTGCAGGAGTGCACGGAGCTGGAACTGTTCAACGGTGTCCTGAATCTGGTCAATGATGCAGAAAAAGAGAAAGGATACAATACCGGCAAAAAGAAGCTGTATTATATTTCAGCTGAGTTTCTGATCGGCAAGCTGCTTTCCAACAATCTGATCAATCTTGGTCTGTACCAGGATGTCAAGAAGCAGCTGGAAGATGCCGGCCGCAGCCTGGCTGATCTGGAAGAGTTCGAGTATGAGCCTTCCCTTGGCAATGGCGGCCTTGGCCGTCTGGCTGCCTGCTTCGTGGATTCTCTGGCAACCCTTGGCTTACCGGCAGATGGTGTCGGTCTGGCATATCATTGCGGACTGTTCAAGCAGAATTTTGAGAATAACAAGCAGTCTGAGACACCTGACAGATGGCTGCAGTGGGGGCATGAGAGCTGGATGCGGCCGACTGGCAAGCACTATACCGTTGACTTCGGCGGTTTCTCTTTGACTTCAACGATGTATGAGATTGGTGTGACAGGCTATGGTTCCAAGTGCGGCAAGCTGCGTCTGTTTGATGTGGATACACTGGATGAGCGTGTGATTCGTGATCAGATCAGCTTTGATAAGAAGCAGATTGCCAAGAATCTGACTTTGTTCCTGTATCCGGATGATTCGGATGAGGATGGACGTATTCTGCGTGTTTATCAGGAATACTTCATGACAGCCAATGCTGCCCAGCTGATTCTTGAAGAAGCTGAGGCAAAGGGCAGCAATCTGCATGATCTGGCTGATTATGCCGCCATTCAGATCAATGATACCCATCCGACTATGGTCATTCCGGAACTGATCCGCAGACTGACTGCCAAGGGTATTTCCTTTGAAGAAAGCATTGAGATTGTCAGAGCTGTATGCGGCTATACCAACCATACAATCCTGGCTGAGGCTCTTGAAACATGGCCGCGTGCATATCTGGAAAAGGCTGTGCCGCAGCTGATTCCGGTCATTGAAAAGCTGCAGGCATATGTTGCTGAGCGTTATGATGAACCGTTTGTTCAGATCATTGATGGCAATAACAATGTGCATATGGCCAACATTGACATTCACTTCTCTCATTCCGTCAACGGTGTTGCCAAGCTGCATACCGAGATTCTCAAGAATACCGAGCTGGCTCCGTTCTATAAGATTTATCCGGAGAAGTTCAACAACAAGACCAACGGTATTACATTTCGCCGCTGGGGCGTGATGTGCGATCCGGCCCTGACTTCTTTGATCAATGAAACGATCGGTGATGACTGGATCCGCCATGCGGATGATCTCAAGAAACTTGAGGCAAAGAAGGATGATCCGGAGTTCCTGAAGAAGATTCTTGCAGTCAAGCAGGAGAACAAGCAGAACTTCACGGATTATCTGAAGAATTACCGCGGTATTGAAGTGAATCCGAATTCTGTGTTTGATGTGCAGTCCAAGCGTCTGCATGAATACAAGCGCCAGCAGCTGAACCTGCTGTGGGCAATCTCTGTCTACAATGACATGGTAGAGGGTAAGTTCCCGGTACGTCCGATCACGGTCTTCTTCGGTGCCAAGGCTGCTCCGGCTTACATCATTGCCAAGGATATCATTCATGCCATTCTGACCTTCTCCAAGGTACTGGATGCCGATCCGGATGCGTCCAGATGGCTGAAGGTTGTCATGCTGGAGAACTACAACGTTTCTCTGGCTGAGAAGCTGATTCCGGCTGCGGATATCTCTGAGCAGATTTCCCTGGCATCCAAGGAAGCAAGCGGCACCGGCAATATGAAGTTCATGCTCAATGGTGCCGTTACACTTGGTACGATGGATGGTGCCAATGTTGAGATTGCGGATCTGGTTGGACCGGATAACATCTATACATTCGGTGAGTCTTCGGATGAAGTCATTGCTCATTACAAGAATGCGGATTATGTCTCCAGAGAGTACTATGAGCGTGATCCGAAGCTGAAGAAGGCAGTTGATTTCCTGACATCGGATCTGATGATGCAGAATGGCGGCGATCCAGAGAATCTGGGCAGATTGAGCCATGAGCTGCTGTCTAAAGACTGGTTCATGACCTTCCCGGATTTCGAGGATTATTGTGAGACCAAGGCAAGAATGCTTTCTGACTATGAGGATCGTGATGCCTGGAGCAGAAAGATGCTTATCAATACTGCCAATGCCGGTTTCTTCTCCAGTGACCGTACCATTGCCCAGTACAATGAAGATATCTGGCATCTGACACCGGATACAACAAAGTAATTGCACAAGCAGGAGAAATCCTGCTTTTTTTGTGGATTGCGCTTATACTGACAGCAGGTGGTGATTGCATATGAAACTTGGCATGATTGGTCTTGGCGTCATGGGACGGCCGATGGCACTGAATCTGAAAAAGGCAGGCTATGATCTGTGTGTGTCACCGCACCGTGCCAATATGAATGACTATTTTGCGTCGTTTGGCATTCCGGTTGTTTCCAAGAAAGAGATTGGAGAAAGCTGTGATGTGGTGCTGTTGATGCTGCCGGATTCAAAGCAGGTGGAAGCTGTTATGTTAGAGGAAGACAGGCTGGCTGAGATTATGAAGCCCGGTTCCTGTCTGATCGATATGAGTTCGATTGATCCCTCTGTTTCCAGGAAAGTAAATGCACAGCTTGCAAAGCGCGGCATTGATATGCTGGATGCGCCGGTATCCGGCGGGGAACCGGGTGCCATTGAAGGTACTTTGAGTTTCATGGTTGGCGGAAAGCAGGAAGTGTTTGACAAATACAGACCGATTCTGCTGGCCATGGGATCTTCAGCGGTACTGGTTGGAGAGATTGGGGCCGGCAATACGGCAAAGCTCTGCAATCAGATCATTGTGGCAGGCAATCTGATGGCGCTGGCAGAAGGCATTACCTTAGCCCAGCAGTCTGGCCTGGATCCTTCTGTTGTTATAGAGGCACTTACAGGCGGCCTGGCCGATTCTGCTGTCATGCATGCAAAGGCACAGATGATGATTGATAAACGCTATGATCCTGGTTTCCGCATTGACCTGCACATCAAGGATCTTAACAATGCTTTGCATGCGGCCAATGATACAGGCACTCCTGCTTTGATGACAGCCCAGGTGAAGGAGATCATGCAGTGGCTGCACAGCCATGATCTTGGTAATAAAGATCACAGTGCCATCAAGGCATTCTATGACACGCTGGCAGAGAAGAAATGAAGACAGAAAAAAGGATGGCGTGAATGCCATCCTTTTACGTGCGGTTAGCAGGACTTGAACCTGTACGGGTTGCCCCAATAGATCCTAAATCTATCGTGTCTGCCAATTCCACCATAACCGCGTGGTTCATATTATAGTATGCCGCGGTTTTGATTGGCAAGTTTTAGCAGACAAAGTTGAGATAGTAGGGCAGCTGGCGGCGCCACCATGGCCAGTCATGGGCCACATCTGCACCCCAGAAATCCACCCATGCCGGAATGTTCTTATAGGCAAACAGTTCCTTCATTCTGGCGGCATCTTCCTGCATCGGGTGTTCCCAAGCGCCTCTGCCGCAGCAGATGATGATGTCCCGGTGGCGGTACATCTCTACATACGGGTGGTCATAGGGCATACCTTCAATGTAGTCAACTGGTGAGTTGGCATAGACAAGATCATCCATGTAGTCCGGGAAGAACAGTCTGGCATTGTAAGCACCGGACAGGGCGATACAGCCGGAGAACAGATCCGGTCTTCTTAACAGAAAGTTGAGTGCATGGGTGCCGCCCATGGAACAGCCGGTTGTCAGAATGCCATCATAGGTATTGCCCTGGTTGGCTGCACTGCTGATTTCCTTGATGCGGGGCACAAGTTCATCTGTGATGTAGTGAAAATAGGCTTCCTGGTTCTCAATCCGCTTGCGGTTGTCCCAGGTCTTCCATGACCAGCTGTTGACATCGTTGGAATCACAGCAGAACAGCTGTACTCTGCCGGCATCAATATACGGTGCGGCGGCTGCGACCATACCGTTGTTTTCATAATCGAAGAAACGGCCGTCCTGGCTTGGAAAGACAAGCACCGGCTTGCCGGCATGTCCATATACTTTGAATTCCATATCACGGCCCAGGTTCCTGGAATATTCCTTGAAGTATTCTGTCTTCATGCGGCTGCCTCTTTCTTTGCCTGCCCGGCTTCTTCTGTGTTTTCTTCTTTCTTCTTCGGCTTTTCATAGACGAAGCGGATGAAATTCTTTACTTCTTCAATGGTCTTGAAGCGGGCAATGTACATATCATCGCCCATGGCCGAGCCAAGGATGCCTGGCATCCGCTCATGCATGCAGATATTGGAGCCATAGCGGTAGAACACAGAGGCATCGGAATTGGCATAGGTCAGGCGGTCACGCTTGCCGACATAGACACAGAAGTATGGACGGTCCGTCTCATACAGGCCGTGGTTATACATGCACATGTTGGCGTAGATGTTGTAGACATTGATGTCATTGGCAAAGTTCATCATGTCCGGGGTATATCCTCCCGGCGGTCTCATGTTGACTTCCAGGCCGACCAGACCGCCCTTTTTGCCAAGGTTTGGCTTGTCTTTGGTCAGGCGGAAATACTCGGTATGGAAGAATCTGCCTCTGATCCTGAATGCTTTGATGACCCTTGAACCCATTTGATCCAGATCTTCAGGAATGACTCTTTCACTCCAGTAGCAGCATTCATCGCCTTCATTGACAACGTCCATGATCGGTTCCGGGAAAGTATGGCTTGTCTTGAAGATGATATTGCCATCCTGGTCAGTAATGCCATCAAAGGAAACGATATAGCCTGGTACATACTCTTCCATGATGTACTGTACTTTCAGGTTCTGGCGGTAGAAGTCTTCCAGCTCCTTTTCATTGTTGATCTTCCAGGTGCCATTGGCGCCAACACCGTCATTTGGCTTGACGATGACAGGAAAGCCGACTTCCTTGACAAAGTTCTTTCCTGCTTCCAGATCAGAAACAAGATGCCAGCGGGCACAAGGGACGCCAGCTTCCTGGTAGTACTTTTTCATGTTGGACTTCAGTTTATAACGCATCACATCTTTGGTCTTGTCACCGGTATTGATATTGAAATCCTCGCGCAGGCGGGCATCCTGTTCCAGCCAGAATTCATTGTTGCTCTCCAGCCAGTCAATCTTGCCGTGCTTGTGGGCAAACCAGGCAACCGCCCGGTACATCTCATCGTAGTTCATCATGGACGATACCTGATAGTATTCATCCATGGCATCTTTCATTTCCTGGGAAAGTGAATCATAAGGGTCTTCTCCAATGCACAAAGACGTTCCCCCGATCTGTTTCCATGCTTTTGGAAACTGATAATACGTCTTTGGAAAATTCGGTGATATGAAGACAAAGTTGCTCATAATCGACGTCCATCCCTTCTTGTGTGAGATTATACACCATCATATGGCTATAGAATGCAATTTATTACGCAGGGTGATACGAAGCGGGATATAATG
Organism: Lactimicrobium sp.; assembly: GCF_036453465.1. Lineage (NCBI taxonomy): Bacteria > Bacillati > Bacillota > Erysipelotrichia > Erysipelotrichales > Erysipelotrichaceae > Lactimicrobium > Lactimicrobium sp. The sequence goes on along the minus strand of NZ_JAZHUW010000042.1, from coordinate 10,943 downwards.
GACGGGAATACCAGGGGGAACAGCAATGACTGAGAATAAACTGAAGGATGCACGCAGCCGTATTGATGCCATTGATGCGCAGATGGCCGATCTGTTTGCCCAGCGTTTTGCGGCCGTGCGCGATGTGATTGACTACAAGATTGAAAACCGGCTCCCGATTCTGGATTCCGGCCGTGAGAAGGAAATCCTGGAGAAGAATGTTTCCCGGATTTCAGATGATGATATCCGGCCGTATTTCCGCAGATGGTATCAGGAGCTGATGGAGCTGTCAAAGGAATATCAGAAACAGATCAGAGAGGAGAAATAACAGAGAAATATGGGTGAATTGTTGAAACAGATCCGGCATGACAACATGCAGGCAATGAAGGACAAGGATGAAGTCAGAAAGGGTGTCTGCTCTTTACTGATCAGTGCGATTGCATTGGCTGAGAAGGAAAGCGGCAAGGAACTGAGCAAGGATGAAGAGCTTGTCTATGTGCAGAAGGAACTGAAGCAGACAAAGGAAGAGCTGGAAAGTATTCCGGATTCCCGTCCTGAGCTGAAGGAAAAGGCACAGCAGAAGATTGATATCATTGAAAGCTATCTGCCAAAGCAGATGAGTGAGGATGAGATCAAGGATGCTCTGGAAAAGATCATTGCTGAAAAAGGACTGGATCATACAAAGAAGAGCCAGGGCCCGGTCATGAAGACCATGATGACAGAGTACAAGGGCAAAACAGACGGCAAGACTGTTGCCAGAGTACTTGGCACACTGCTGCACTGAGACCATAACGAAAAGAAAGGAGCACGTGCTCCTTTCTTTTCGTTATGCAATTTCCTTGTTGAGTCTGGGTACTTTGACCTGTAGGATATCTTCCAGCCCCTGCAGCAGTACTTCATGATCCTTGCCTTCATGCAGGCCGGATACCAGCAGGATGGCCGTTTCCGTTCCGTCTTTCAAACAGATTGGGAAACCGCCGCCGCTGGTGTCCTGCTTTTCATTGTGGATGCATTCATACACATACTGCCAGGCAGAACTGTGATGGCTTTTACGAACAGAATCTTCCTTGATCTTGGTAAAGAAGAAGTTGCGTGGTGCTTTGTCATCCATGGTATACTGGAAGATCACCATGTCATCTGACAGACGCTTGATCTGGATGACAATGCCGCGGTCATATGACAGTGCAGCCTGGGCAATGGCATTGCCCAGAGCCAGTGCATCTTTACTGGCAAAGGAATCATACCGCAGCAGCCTCTCCTGCTCTTCCAGGATAGCTAAATCCTCCTGCGTATACATCAGTCCAGATGTCCTTTGACCTGATAGGAGTCTTCGGTAAACTGCATCAGTTCAAACTTGTTGCCATCCGGATCATGGAACCACTGCTGACAGGTGCCGGAGGGACCTTTGGAAATCTTTGTGTCAGGATTGATGCCGGCTTTCTGTAATTCTTCACTGGCCGCAAAGATATCATCCACCGTCAGGGCAAAGTGGGAATAGCCCACATCTTCATTCCACTGTCTGTGCGGCTTCTGATTCGGACTGGCAGGGAAAAGTTCAATGAACTGACCCGGAGCAAGCTCAATATACGTATAGAAGATACCTTCCGGATCTTTCTCGGCCATGGCTGCCATCTGCGGCCGGTCTGTTCTTCCTTTATATTCTTTCCACTTCACAATCACTTTCTGCTTTAAGCCAAGCTTCTTTGTGTAGAAATCAATCATTTCATCAAAGCGATCCGTATAGAATGATACATGCATGATGGCATTGAATTTCATAACTGTTCTCCTTTTATATTGATATCATTATCAAAAATGATGCCGGCATCTTTTCTGGCTGTTTCCATGACACGTGATACCATACTGCTGGCTTCCAGCATTTCTTCCATGTGCGCATAGTCTTTTGTATCCACGGTTTGGATGAAATCCAGGAATTCATAAAGCATGCGGTGCCTGCCACTGTTGTCATTGTAGGGCTCAACGCTGCCATCATTGCGGTCCAGATCAAAGCTGGTCATGCCATTGACAGAGGAGTGCATGGCAATACATCCGGCATCACCCTGAATACTGCAGGAAACAGGTGCTTTGCAGTCTTTGGCGGCGATCGAAACAGCCTGGAATGTGCCATAATCCATCGTCAGGATGCCGGAAGTATCAATGCCTTTTTCGATGTTGGCATGATAAGAGACATGCTTTGGTTCACCAAACAGACCGCAGATGAAGCTGATGTTGTACACATTCAGGTCCATCAGGGCTCCGCCGGCTTTATGCGGGTCAAAGACCGGCAGGATTGTGCCTGCTTTGAAGGCATCATAGCGATGGGAATACTGACTGTAGTTCAGCGAGATGATCTTGATATTGCCAAGCTCCGGCAGTTTTTCTTTGATGGCAAGATAAGCTGGCATATGAACCACACTCATTGCTTCAAAGATCATCAGATGCTTTTCTGCTGCAATCTTCTTTAAACTTTCAAGTTCTTCATCATTTGCTGTGATTGGTTTTTCAATGATGACATGCTTGCCAGCTTCCAGTGCCTTTTTTGCAAAGCTGTAATGAAGATGATTTGGCAACGCTACATAGACCGTGTCCACGTCTGATGCCAGCAGTTCATCATAATCATAGTATGTTCTTGCAAAACCAAATCGTCTGGCAAGTTCTTCTGTACGTTCCCGATTATGTTCCGTGCCCAGTATGACTTTCTTTTCAAATGGAATCTGATCAATGGTACGCATCAGATCCAGCACAATCATGCCTGCACCAAGAAATCCTATTTTCATTGATTGATCCTCCTGTACTGCTGTTTTACTTTTCTCTGTCCGCATGTTCTATATGCCTGGTGTATGAAAGAAACATTGAATCAGGTTATTTCATATAATCTACAAAAAAAGTGGAAACATTGTTCCACTATTGTGTGATCATATGCAGTTTTCACAAATTATTCTGCCTGATGATATGCATAGAGAAATGAATACAGAAGATTGAGAACATATCCAATGGCAAGCTGGGAATAGAAGGTACCGATGCGTTCTTCTCTTTTTCCTTCCAGATCAGGAAAAATGACAGTTTCATTGGCATAGGGGATCAGCCAGCTGTCTGCTTTGGCTGTCATGGCAAAGATGGCAGTGCCTGTTGATTTGAGCTGCTTTAATGTGCTGTGGAAGCTGTCAAAGTAATCGCCGGAGTAGCTGGCAATGATGACCGTGTCATCTGACTTTGCATTGGCCAGAATCAGGCTTTGATCACCAAACATGGTGGTCATCTGGACGTGGCAGCCGAGCTTGGCAATGCGGTTGGCAAACTGCAGGCAGGTGATTTCGGTATCACCGGTGCCAACCAGCAGGATCTGTGCACTTCTGTTGAGGCGCTGCGCCATCCGCTGTAACTGCATGGGATGAATGGCAGTTTGGATGATATCGATGGACTCCCGGTATAAGGATGCCATGGAACTGACAATCTCCTGGGCCATGGCTTTGCTGGTATCAAAGGGCTGCTTGAAGTTGACATCCTGGCTGACATATTTCTGTGCTTCACTCTGGCGGATGAGATCGTTCTGCAGATCGCGGTAGCCATGATAGCCGAGTTTCTTTGCAAAACGGACAATGGTACCCTGACTGACATAGCAGACATCCGCAAGCTGCCTGACACTCATGTCAGGAACTTTCTGATAGTTGGCAAGAAGAAAAGCAGAGATCGTCTGGAAGGTATCACTGGCAAATGTGGTGTCTGTTAACTTCTCTGCAAGTGATACATTTGGATCCTTCCGTTTCTTCTCTGCTTCATCTTTGAGATTGATTTTTGTGGTCATACCGCCATTGTAGCGGTTTTGCCCGCTGCTCTCAATTTCTGTCAATGTATGTGCAGGCTGCCGTTGCCGCAATGGCACCATCGGCTGCGGCAGTTGTTAACTGGCGCAGGGATGTTGTCCGGCAGTCACCAGCCGCATAGATGCCCGGATGTGATGTTTCACAATCCGCACCGGCCTTGATATAGCCCTTTTCATCCAGATCGACCAGATTGGCAAAAATCTGGTTGTCAGGTTCCTGGCCGATTGCTACAAACAGGGCACTGACCGGCACGTTTGTTGTTTCCCTGGTTTTGACATTGGTCACTGCAATGCTTTCCAGATGGTCTTTGCCGGAAAGGCCGGTGACATTGCTGTTGAGCAGAAAGGTGACATTGTCACATGTGTTCAGCTTGTCCAGGTCTGCCTTGTCGCCACGGAAGGAATCTCTGCGGTGAATCAATGTAACATGATTGGCAATACCGGCCAGATACAGTGCGTCGGAAAGGGCTGTGTTGCCGCCGCCATTGACGGCCACATCTTTTCCTTTGAAGAACATGCCGTCACATGTAGCACAGTAAGAGATGCCTTTGCCAATCAGCCGTTCTTCGTTCTTTAAACCAAGATGCCTGTTTTTAGCACCGGTGGCGATGATGATTGTCTTTGCTTCATAGGTGTCTTTGCCGGCTTTGATGGTGAACGGACCATCTCCTGTGATTTCTTCAACCTTTGCAAAGATGACCTTGACGCCAAGATCCGTGGCCTGGCTGTACAGGTTTGTGGCAAATTCATAGCCGGAGATATGGGCAATGCCCGGATAGTTTTCAATGTCTGGTGTATTGATAATCTGGCCGCCATAGGTGCCGCTTTCTGCGACAATGACGGATTTTCCTGCCCGCACGGCATAGATGGCTGCGGACAGTCCGGCAGTACCGGCACCGATAATAAATAAGTCTGTCATATGGAATTACCTCTTCTATCAGTATGATGCCCTGATGCTTTGAAAAAGGAAAGCGGGATGCTCAGGGCAATCTTAAGAAAAAATTTCATGATAAATGTGTAAAAACGGTGAAAAAGGGATATCATATTTGCCTGTATTGGACTGGTGTTAAAATGAAGCGTTTAAAAGAAGTATGGTTAAAAATATTTCATTTTCTGAAAGAACTGCTTCGGCAGAGAGAAGATCCGAAGCAGATGAATAACTGGCAGGCACTGATCGGACAGTTTGTGATGTCCGTGGTGACCTGCTTCATTATTGAAGTCTGTTCACGGCATGGCATGATGGCAGCCTTTCAGTTTGTGCACAGTTCTACAAAGGCATTCTTGTATAACTGTGTATTGATCTATGTGACCTCGCTGCCAATCTTCCTGTTCCGTAAGCGCCGTTTCCTGCGGGTATTGATCTTTGGCTTCTGGATTGCACTTGGTGTTACCAATGGCATCATCCTGTCCAACCGTGTCACACCATTCACCGGACCTGATTTCAAGAACTTCACCGAAGGCAAGGCAGTCATGGGCAAGTACATGTCCCATTTCAAGATTTTCTGCATCTATGCCATTGTCATCATCGGTATCATTCTTGCCATCATCTATCTCTTCCGTTCACCGAAGTTCCGCGGCAAGATGCATTATCCGATTGTCATTGTCGGCTTAGTGGCAGCAGTAGGCGGCTTCTATGGCCTGACCAAGCTGTGTGTCAATGCCCGTATCCTGTCTACGTACTTTGGCAATATTGCCTTTGCTTATCAGGACTATGGCTTTCCATACTGCTTTACAGTAACGGTGCTGGATACCGGCATCAGAGAGCCAAACAACTATTCGCCTTCGCTTGTCAATTCCATTACTTCTGAAGATGACAAAGCCGGTACGACAACGACGGATACAGATGATCTTCCTAATATTATTGTGGTACAGCTGGAATCCTTCTTTGATCCGCAGCGTGTGAATTATCTCCAGTGCTCCGAGGATCCGATTCCCAACTGGCATGAGCTGGAGAATTCCTGCACACATGGCTACTATACGGTACCGACTATCGGTGCCGGAACAGCCAATACCGAGTTTGAAACACTGACCGGCATGTCGCTGCGGTTCTTTGGCGCTGGTGAATATCCGTTCAAGAGTATCCTTTCCCAAGAGCCATGTGAAAGCAGTGCCTTTGATCTGAAGACACTTGGCTATTCTGCCAGTGCTCTGCATGACAATGAAGCCAATTTCTATTCCCGCAAGAAGGTATATAAGAATCTTGGCTTTGATACGTTCACATCCAAGGAATATATGCAGAATCAGACAGATGTGAACCACAACGGCTGGATGAAGGACCGCAATCTGATCAAGCCGATCAATGATGCCATGGATGCCACACCTGGCAAGGATTACATCTTTACCGTATCTGTGCAGCCTCATGGTGCCTATCCGAATGAAGAAGTGCTGGATGATCCTGAGATTACCGTGTCCGGCAATATGACGGATGCCCAGAGATGTGCATGGGAATACTATGTCAATGAGATTCATGAAGAGGATGAATTCATCAAGAATCTGATTGATTCTATCAACCAGCGTGATGAGAAGAGCATCATCCTGTTCTATGGCGACCATCTGCCGACCATGAATCTGCAGGATAAGGATATGGCCGGCGGCAATCTGTATCAGACCAATTATCTGATCTGGAATAACTTCGGCCTGAAGATTCCGAACCAGAACATCACTTCCTACCGTGCCATTGCCACGATCATGAATGCCCTGGATATCCATACCGGGACAATGTTCCGCTTCCAGCAGGCACATACTGGTGAAGAAGAGAACTTCTTCAATGAGATGCAGACACTGCAGTATGATCTGCTGTATGGCAAGCAGTATGCGTATAACGGCAATGATCCGTATCAGCCGAATCCAAAGTATCGTCTTGGTGTCAAGAATATTGTCATGACAGGTATTATTCCGGTGCGTGATGGCTATCTGATCAAGGGACGCAACTTCACCCAGTCGTGTAAGGCGGTTGTGGATGGAGAAGTGCAGGAAGATACGGAATTCATTGATATCAATACGCTGAAGGTCAGTGGGGATCTGCCATCTAAGGGTACCAATATTGCAGTCGGTGTACAGAGTGCTTCCAAGACGCACAGGATGCTGTCATATGCATGGAACTCGTATACCATCATGACAGATGAGAGCACGTTCTCTTCGCCTTCGGCATCACCTTCACCAAAGCCGGCGTCGTAATCTAATCAATATGACATCTGCGTTTGCGGATGTCTTTTTATTTCCCGGAAAATATTTATTGCTTTAATTATTTGACTTGCTTGTAATATCTGATGATGCTAGGATGCAGTGGTACACATTGATCGTAAGGAATGGTGAAAACATGAAGAAAGAAGTATGTGAACAGAATGATCGTTTTGGGATCTGCCCGTATGTAACAGCCCAGAAACTGCTGTCAGGAAAGTGGGCAATCCTGATCATGCATGCCCTGGAGAATGGACCAAGACGTTTTGGTGAACTGCAGAAGGAGCTTGGCATTACCCAGGCAACATTATCTGTGCATTTGAAAGACTTGGAAAAGGAAGGCCTCTTGACAAGGACGGTCTATCCGCAGGTGCCGCTGCGGGTGGAATACAGCCTGACTGAGATTGGTGAGACTTTCAAGCCGGTGCTTGCCAGCATTGAGACATGGGGCAATGCGTATATTGCCTTCCTGCATGAGAAAAATGCCAAGCAGGCATAATGGGCTATACAAAACAGGCATTGCCGGTCTGTGCATATTGCTTGTCAGGCATGATTGTCATGCCTAAAATGGCGAAACAGGAAAGGGGAAGAGAATGAGTGACTTGTGGGGAATTCTGTATGATTCCTTTTGGAAAATACTTGCCGCAGGTATCAAGGTGACGATTCCGCTGACCATTGTGGCTTTTCTGGCAGGCTTGTTGATTGCCTTGATCACGGCACTTGTGCAGTATGCAAAGGTACCGGTATTGCGCCAGATTGCAAGATTCTATATCTGGCTGATCCGCGGTACGCCATTGCTTGTGCAGCTGGCCATCATCTTCTATGGCCTGCCGGCCATCGGCATTCACGTCGATGCCTTTGTGGCAGCGGCGGTTGGCCTTTCCTTTTGTGAAGGTGCCTACATGGCCGAAACACTGCGTGGCAGCTTGGAGGCAGTCGATAAGGGACAAAGCGAAGCAGGATACTGCGTAGGACTGAATTTCTTTCAGATCATGCACCATATCGTACTGCCCCAGGCATTCCGCACAGCTTTTCCGGCTTTGTCCAACTCTTTGATTTCATTGGTCAAGGATACATCTCTGGCTGCCAATATCACAGTCGTGGATATGTTTATGACAACCCAGAGGATTGCCGGCAGAACATACCAGTTCATGCCGCTGTATATTGAAGTGGCAGTGGTGTATTTGTTGTTCTGCTCTTTGATCACCCTTTTCCAGCATGCCATTGAAAAGCGGCTGAACCGCTATCAGGCCCAGGAGGCAAAGTGATGCAGCAGGTATTAAAAGCAGATCATATCCGTAAATCCTTCGGCACTCTGGATGTTCTGCAGGATGTTTCCCTGCAGGTCAACAAAGGTGATGTGGTTGCCATTCTTGGACCATCGGGTTCTGGCAAGACAACTTTGCTGCGGTGTCTGAACTTTCTGGAAAAGGCAGACGGCGGCATGATTACCTTCGATGGGAAGGAATATGATCTTGCCCACATGGAGAAAAAGGATATTGAAGCAGTCAGGAAACATACAGGTTTTGTGTTCCAGAACTACAACCTGTTTGCCAATCTGACGGTGTTGAAAAATGTCATGCTTGGTCTGACAGTCGCAAGGAAGATACCGCAGAAACAGGCTGAGGAGACTGCCATGGAAATGCTGAAAAAGGTTGGCATGGCAGAGCGGGCAGATTATTATCCTGCGCAGCTGTCTGGCGGCCAGCAGCAGCGTGCTGCTATTGCCAGGGCTCTGGCAATCAATCCGGAGATTATCTATTTTGATGAGCCTACCAGTGCGCTGGATCCGGAATTGATCGGCGAGGTATTAAAGGTCATGCGCGATCTTGCCAATGAGGGCAGGACGATGATTGTGGTGACGCATGAGATGGCATTTGCCCGTGATGTCAGCACGCATACGATCTTTATGGAACATGGTGTGATTGTGGAAGAAGGGAGTACGCAGGACTTCTTTGCACATCCTGTAAAAGACAGAACAAAAGAGTTCCTGCGTATGGAAGACAGGGAGGAAAGAAAATGAAGAAACAGATCAGTGCCGTACTGGCAGGTATTCTGGCTTTGACACTGGCCGGATGCGGTGGATCATCCAGTGATGATTCGCTCAAGAAGATTCAGGATGCCGGTGTGATCAATATTGGATTGGAAGGGGACTGGCAGCCGTTTTCCTATCATGATGAAAATGATGATCTGGTAGGCTATGACGTGGAAGTTGCCAAGGGTGTTGCGGAAAAGCTTGGTGTTGAAGCCAAGATTACAGAAGCACCATGGGACGGCCTGTTAACAGGACTTTCCACTGGTGTTTATGATATTGTTGTCAATGGCGTCGATGTGACCGAAGATCGTGAGAAGACATTTGATTTCTCTGATCCGTATGCCTATGACCACATTGATCTTGTCACTTTGAAGAACAATACCGATATCACAAGCTTTGAGGATCTCAAGGGTAAAAAGACAGCTAATTCCACAGGATCTACCTATGCGGAAATGGGTGAGCAGTATGGTGCAGAAGTTTCCAATGTGCCGACATTGGCAGAGACGATGACACTGGTGCTCAATGGCACCGTGGATGCCACGATCAATGCGGATACATCCGTGCAGGATTATCTGCATACAACCGGTGAGACCAATCTGAAAGTTGCAGCTCAGTCTGATGATGTGACCGAATATGCCATTCCGATGAAGAAAGGCTCTGATTCCCTGAAGGAAGCTGTAAACAAGGCACTGCAGGATATGAGAGATGATGGCACTCTGGCCCAGCTGTCACAGAAGTACTTCGGGGCAGATCTGACCAATAAGTAAGACGCAGGCAGTTCTCGTGCTTTTTACAAAATGAAATCCAAAAAGGGGCTCAGCCCCTTTTATTCATGGATTATTGTGATTCGTCTTTTGATCCGAATCGCTTTTCTAACAGTATTCCGCCACTATAATAGATGAGAAAAAACAGCAGTGTTTTCATCGCCTGAGAAAACTGATGGGAATGCCACAAGACGAGTAACGAGATCATGATACTGAAAGCAGCCACTAATAAGATCTGATAAAGAAGTTTCTCTGTCTTACCAGATAGTTGCATGATCAGCGAAGACCCAACTGTAACAAAACAAAGTAATAATGATTTGAAGGAATCCTGAAACAGGATCAATCCTGCAATAAAGGAAATAAGGAATCGAATGAGAAGAGTCTGGAAATACTTCATAAAAACATACAACCGATCAGTGCATAACCAAACTTTTGTACTGCAACTTTGATGTTTGGTCTCATTAATGAATTCTTGACCTCATACACAGATCCCGCAGCTATATAAGCTGTGCACGCATAGAGCTTGTTTACCCATTTAGGCTGTGCACTATGTGCTTTATAATCCAGCCATCTTTCACACTCGGAATAAGAAGAAAAGCCGAGATCATTATAAGCAAATGTGCATGCATTCACTCCTTCCCCACTTTGCGCATATACATGCGTGGTATACAGGGTTAAAGAACAAATGACTGCTAAGCAGGTAGAAACGATTAATTGTACAATTCTTTTCATTTCATAGCATCCTCCTGATTGTAGAATATCATTACCATGAAAATAATAAAATCCTACTAATGCTAGTCTTCATTCTATATAATTATCTGATGGCAAATATGTAAATTTTTACTTATTACCTTTAATTGTCTTGGATATCATAGTGAATGTTATTACAAATATATTGAAATCTAAAATGTACTTTTCTATCATGAAGCTGTTCCGAGAAGCCTTTCGTTTTCTACCAAGAAAGTCAATTAACAAATGTTATCTAGATCCGGTGGCTTAGAGGAGGCCTGCTATGAATATAGCCAGATATAAGAATGGTGATAAAGTTTTATGCTGATTATCTTAAATTCCCGGGTATAAGTTGTAACTACAGCTTGTTTCACTCTTCCTTTGCAGGCACATACTTAGGAAGAAGACCATGCTCGGTCCGCTCGAGATGGATTGG
>NZ_JAZHUW010000041.1:0-18794 GCF_036453465.1 Lactimicrobium sp. | reverse complement strand
AATTGTTTCACCATCCATGGAATTCACCTCACATGAATGAAGATAATCAACCAGCTTAACATTACTGTACATGAACAAGTACAGTAGCCACAGAATTCACCAATTTGTTAATATGTCCATGAAGAAAAGTACCAGAGTCTTCTTATCATATTGAAAATCAGCGTATTTATGATTGTCTGGGCGATATCAGCCTTGCGGATGATGATCCAAAACTGCTGGAATTGCCAGCAACCAGAAATGCTCTTTTTGGCGCAAAAGCTTTCCATCATCAAACTGCTGGTCTTTCAATAGATAGTTGAATCAATGAGAAGTCAGACTTTTCTTCAGTCATTTCCAGGAAAAGGGTTTGTTGATGAGAACCATTGGTCAGGAGAATCAAACCGTGCCATACTGTGTTGACTTCATGGAAACAAGGTGATGCAGGGATAGGCATGATTGTGAAAGTAGGAGAATTAAGTATCAATAATGATACTATCTTCCGAAATGGTAAATATCGCACAAAAAAGTGCATTCTTGCGATTTTGAACTCAGAAGAATATCATGCGTTCCAGGATTGATCAGCGAATTGTATCTTCAAAAGACGGAATATGATGGCTGACTCAATCCATAGAATGGAGAAAATGAAAAATGTTAAATGATATTCATTGGCCGCATGACTATTTACCTGGAACCACAGACAACTTTGCTTCAAATGAGATCATTGTCAAAGGAATTACAACAAAAGATGTTTTTGACAATCTGATTGATACCTCAATCTGGACAAGCTATTACGAAAATGCTTCTGATATCAATTTTCACAATACGCCTGGGACAGTATTACAGCCGGATACAAAATTCTCCTTCAAGACCTTCGGCTTCCCGATTGAAGCAGAAGTGATTGAATTTGAGGCTCCTGATCATGGCAAGCCAGGCAGACTGGCATGGCATGGATGGGCTGAAGGAGATGCTGATCACAGACTGGGTGTTGTCCATGCATGGCTGCTTGAAGATCTTCCCGAAGACAGAGTGAGAATTCTCACGCAGGAATCTCAGAAAGGCAAGCCGGCAAAGGAACTCTTTGATTCACATCCAGATATTATGAATCAGGGCCATCAGGACTGGATCAAGGGACTTGCCAGAACCGTTCTTGCCGCAAAGCACAAATAAACAATCGTCATACATATCAGTACTGAGCGAATTCACATTAGCAGGTTACAAATAATCCGGCTGCCAGCCACAGAAAGCTGGGGGCCGGATTTTTTATAAATCTGAAAACCTTCATCTTGTGGTATACGTATTTCAACTTGACATCCGCAGAGTGGAATTGCTCCGCATGACTTTGTGCTATATTAACCATGATAAAGCAAGGAGGATTTGATCATGACAAAAGCAGAAGCAATTGAAGAAGTAAAGAAGCTTGTTGCAGCACCATCCTGCTGCCCTGAGGCAAAAGCTGCCGGAGAAGCATATCTCAAGGCAGTCGGTACCAATGGAGAAAAGGCTGCTGCAGAGGCATTGCTGAAAGAGCTGGAAGAGGATGTGACTTCCGTTGATGAACTGATTGCCCTGACAAAGTCAGAACATGGTGTCAAGATCTTTGGCGCAGACGGGGCCAAAGCTCTGGAAGCACAGGCTGAAAAGGCCAAGGCCGCAGGTGGAAAATACTGTGTCTGCCCGGCATGCCAGGCAGGCGGTGCTCTGCTTGATCATCGCGAAGCACTTCTGTAAGATACTGAAAATGATGAAAGACGGTATGGATTGCAGTCCTCAGAACAATGCAATACATGCCGCTTTTTTCTGGCCAGATGGAGAGATTCTGTGTAAGATAGCTGAAACATTAGGAACAGGAGGAAAGAATGATGGCGATTGTATATAGAGAGACTAAGGAATTTACCGCTGAGGAATTGCAGAGACTCTTTTTATCCGTGCACTGGGAATCAGGAAACTATCCTGAAAAGCTTGTCAGGGCAATGCATAACTCCTCAAAAGTTATCTCGGCCTGGAATGGAGATAAACTGGTTGGTCTTGTGCGCGGTCTGGATGATGGTGAAACCGTTGCTTTCCTGCATTATCTGCTTGTTGATCCTGCCTGTCAGGGTCAGCACATCGGTGATGAACTGATGAAGCGGATCATGCATGATTATGAAGATCTTCTCTATGTCAAAGTCATTCCCTCTGATCCCAAGACAATACCATTCTATGCCCGCTATGGTTTCAAACAGTACGATCACTACAGTGCCATGGTGAAAAAGCAATTCTGATAAACCAAAATAATAATCCTCTGAAATCCTGTATTGTTTCTTGCAAAAACATGTCTCAGGAACCAGAATTGTTCTATCCAATTAGCAGGAGGTAACTTGATGAGTGTATCTTATGGAAAGCTAGTGATTGTCGGAGCCGGCAAAGTTGGCTCAGCCGTTCTGAATTCGGTTCTGCGCATGAATATCATTGATGACATCGTGGTCATCAACCGCAATAAAGACAGAGCCCTTGGTGAAGTGCTGGATGCCAGCCACACCACAGCCTTTGCCTATAGTTCCAATGCAAACATCCGGGTCGGGGATTACAGTGACTGCAAGGATGCACATATTATTGTCATTACTGCCGGACCATCTATTCTTCCTGGCAATCATGACCGCAATACACTTCTCAAGAAGAATGTGGAAGTCATGGACTCGGTCATGAAGCAGATTACCGCCTATACAAAAGAAGCGATCATAATCATCATTTCCAATCCTCTGGACGTGCTGACATACTACTTCCAGAAGAAATACGACTATCCTGCTGATAAGATCATGGGCACAGGCACACTGCTGGATACTGCCCGTTTCAACAAGATGCTGGGAGATCTGTGCGGGGTGGATGCCAAGAATGTGGTTGGCTTTGTACTGGGTGAACATGGCTCCACATCGTTTATTCCGTGGAATACCGTAAATATCGTTGGTGTGCCATTTGATGATCTGGCCGAAAAGTTCGGCCTGAAAGCACCGATTGACAAGGAAGCACTTCTGAATGAAACCAAGACCATCGGCCCGCATATTGTGGATCTGAAAGGATATACAAGCTCTGGAGTGTCTCTTGCGGCATGCCGCATCATTGGTGCTATTGTGCGCAATGAGCACTGTATTGTGCCTGTATCAACTGTCATGAATGGCAAATACGGCTATGATGATATTGCGATGAGTCTGCCATGCATCATTTCAAAGAGTGGCATTGACCGCATCATTGAGCTGCCACTGGATGAACAGGGCAGAAAAGATCTGCGGATTTCTCATGACCATCTGCGTGAACTGATTGACTTGATCTGATCATCACAAATGAGAAGGTATCAATGAAGATTACAAGAGCACAGGCAGAAGAATATCAGGAAGTTTCTGACTTTTACGATGCACTGATCGATGGACTTGCCGGTTCACCGTTTGATGCCGGCTGGAAGAAGGGCATTTATCCTGATCCTGCCTTCTTGAAAGCATCCATTGCACAGGGAAATCTGTATCTTGGCCGGATCAATGGCAGAATCGCTGCAGCAATGGTGCTGAATCATCAATGGAATGAAGGATATGATTCCATTAAATGGCCGACAGACGCATCCCCAGAGGATATTACCGTGATTCATGCCCTTGGCGTACATCCGTATTCTGCCCATCAGGGTCTGGCAAAACAAATGGTTAGATTTGCCATCAATACTGCCAGAGAACATCATCAGAAGGTGATCAGACTGGATGTACTAAAAGGCAATGTTCCGGCTGAGAAGCTGTATGCCTCAGCAGGATTTCAATATCTGGAAACGATCCGGATGTTCTATCCGGATACTGGCATGACAGAATATGAATTGTATGAATATGCAGTTTGAATGAGACAGGCTGCAGATCACAGAATAACGGGCAGGAAATGCAGTGTCTGCCTTTTTTCTTTTGGGATATTCAAATGGAAAGCAGAAGTGAGAATGAACAGATACAGAATTTCTGCAGGATTGGACACTATGAAATTTCATAGAATATTGACATATGTCAGAAATGTAAATATTCTGGATGCGTTAATGACATATGTCAGGAAAGGAGTGCTATGGCAAGACCTGTACGATGCCGCCGGATCTGCGGCTTTCCGGAATACTGGTATTTCTCTGCGGATGATGCGTCTGGAAATCAGACGATTCTTCTTCATCTGGATGAATATGAAGTCATCCGGATGATTGATTATCAGAAGATGACGCAGGAAGAATGTGCGGCTGCTATGGGAGTTGCCAGAACAACAGTGACCGGTATCTATGAGTCGGCCAGATACAAGCTGGCAGATGCTCTGGTCAATGGCAAGAATATCCGGCTGTCAGGCGGTGCTTATGAAATAGCACCGGATCCTGCTGTGTCACATATTTTGAAAAAAGGAGAAAAGATGATGAGAATTGCAGTTACGTATGATCATGGCACGATTGGCCAGCATTTTGGCAGAACTGAACAGTTCAAGCTTTAT
Organism: Lactimicrobium sp.; assembly: GCF_036453465.1. Lineage (NCBI taxonomy): Bacteria > Bacillati > Bacillota > Erysipelotrichia > Erysipelotrichales > Erysipelotrichaceae > Lactimicrobium > Lactimicrobium sp. The sequence continues at coordinate 14,345 of NZ_JAZHUW010000041.1, read as the reverse complement.
GATGTTGAAAATGGCCAGGTAAAGTCATCTCAGGTTGTGGATACCAATGGTGTCAGTCATGGAGCGCTTGCCGGTTTCCTGAAATCTGCAGATGTTGACACTTTGATCTGCGGCGGTCTTGGCATGGGTGCTGTCAGTGCTATTCAGGAAGCAGGACTCAAACTGTATCCTGGTGTGACCGGGGATCCGGATGAAGCTGTCAATCACCTGCTTTCCGGCGATCTGCAGTTTGATCCCAATGCGTCCTGCCATCACCATGAGCATGGTGATGGGGAAGAATGCGGCCATGGCGGCTGTGGAAAGGATCATCACTGATGACAATCAGAACGGCTTCTCTGGCGGATCTGGATCAGATTGCTGCGGTAGAAAAGGAATGCTTTCCTGCAGCAGAAGCGGCCACACCTGCAGAATTTCAGGGCAGACTGGAACACTATGCCAATCATTTCTGGCTGCTGTTTGATGGAGATCAGCTTGTTTCATTCGTGGACGGTCTTGTCACAGATGAACCAGATTTAACAGATGAGATGTATGCAAAGGGAGAGATGCACAATGAGAATGGTGCCTGGCAGATGATCTTTGGCGTTAATACACTTCCTGATTACCGTAAACACGGATATGCCGGACAGCTGATCCGCCGTGCTATTGAAGATGCACGTGCACAGCATAGAAAAGGTGTCGTTCTGACCTGCAAAGACAGGCTGATCCATTACTATGCATCATTTGGCTTCAAGGATGAAGGTATCTCTGAGAAATCCGTACATGGCGGTGTTGTCTGGCATCAGATGCGGCTGACGTTCTGAATGACGCTCTGCACAGAGGATTGTGATCCTGACATCATGATCTTCTGTGTTTTCTTATTCCCACTGTGATCTGACAGATGAAACTTTGCATGACTTTCTCATTTTGCGCTATTCTGTTTAAAAAGCAGGAGGATATCACCTATGAAACTGCAGTTTGGCATTGGCAATGGCTATGAAGAAGTTGATGTGGATGAGAGAAATCTGATTTCGGTTTTACAGCCGGGTTCCCTTCCATCTCATCCGGATGAACAGAAGATTCTTCTCAAGGCACTGTCCCATCCCATCGGCACAGACAGAATTCAGGACATTGTTCATCCTGGCGAAAAGATTGCTATCATCACAAGTGATATTTCCCGGCCATGTCCTTCCTGGAAGATTCTGTCTGCTGTGGTGAAAGAACTGACAGATGCTGGTATTCGTGATCAGGATATGACAATTACCTTTGCCCTTGGCTCCCATCGAAAGATGACGGCACAGGAGCTGGAACATCTTGTCGGAGCGGATGTGTACCATCGGATTGCCTGCCGCAACAGTGATCCAGATGATACTGTCACAGTAGGAACAACCAGCCGCGGCACCAAAGTAGAAATAGACCGTACCGTGATGGCAGCTGACAGAAGAATCTGCCTTGGCAATGTGGAATACCACTACTTTGCAGGTTTTTCCGGCGGTGCCAAAGCCATCTTCCCCGGCTGCAGCACACCAGCATCCATTGCCATGAACCACAGGTGGATGATCGATCAGGATTCCTATGCAGGCAGCCTGGATGATAATCCGGTTCGACAGGATATTGAAGAAGCCGCATCCCTTACCGGTGTTGATTTCATTGTCAATGTGGTTCTGAACCCTGATAAGGAAATTGTGTATGCAGCGTGTGGAGATGTGCAGAAAGCACACCGTGATGCCTGCCGGTATCTTGCGGATTCCTATGCCTGCAGGATCCCCCATGAAGCAGACATTGTGATTGTTTCTCAGGGCGGCTATCCCAAGGATCTCAATCTGTATCAATTGCAGAAAGCACTGGACAATGCCAGACATGCCATAAGACAAGGCGGCACCATCATTCTTGTCGGCTCTGCTGCAGAAGGCTTTGGCAATGCGCTATTTGAGAAGTGGATGCTGTCAGGAAAAGCACCAAAGCAGATGCTGTCAGATCTGCACAGAAACTTCGTATTGGGCGGCCACAAAGCAGCTGCCATTGCCAGAGTCAGAGAAAAGGCAGATATCTATTTTGTCTCACAGATGGATCCATCTGTTGTTGAGAAAACAATGTTGAAACCATATGCTTCATTGGATAAAGCATATGCGGATGCTCTTGCCAGATATGGTGATGCCGCATCTGTGATTGCCATGCCATATGGCGGCAGTACATTGCCAGTGACAGATCCTGAATAATTATCATGATTGTCATGCAAGCACCATCTCAGTTTGAACAGGACTGGATGGTGTTTTTTGATTGCTTTTTTTATCTTTCTTAGATTCGCGAAAAAAACAGTCCCTCTGGTGGAGGTGATGATCATGATATCCACCAAAAACGATCAAAAAGGCTTGACTGATCCCCAGGGGAACAGTTGTACGTTTGATTCCAGAGAAAAGATGCTTTCGGTGCATGAAGTCTGTGAAGCTGCCGGCATCACAAGAAAGACGTTGTTCTACTATGACAAGATCGGTCTTGTAAAGCCAGCCAATCACAAAGGAAAACAAAACGGGAAATTGTATCGTGCAAGTGTTCTGAAGGAACTGGCAGAGATCAAGCACTATCAGAATGCAGGACTGACCCTGAAGGAAATCAAGATTCTTCTGCATCAGCCCTCACATGAAGAAGAAACAGAGATTCTGCTGCATGTCAGAACAAGGCTGCTTGAGACAAGAGACAGGATTGACAAACAGGTAAATGAACTGGACGCATTAATCATCCGTGTATCAGAAATGGGAGAGAAATCAGATGAAATTCATTAAGATGGAGTGCCCGTACTGCGGGGCCAGACTGGATGTCGAAGAGGGGAAGAAATCTGTTGTCTGTCAGTACTGTGGAAAAGAAGTAATGGTAGATGATGAAAAAAAGGAAAATGTTGTCACGATCAAAGATGAGGCAAAGATCAAAGATGCCGATCTGCTGAAAGAAAAGTATGAGAATGAACGCAGAGACAAGGAGAAGGAAGAAAAGAAGAAATTTACCAGAACAAAGGGTGGTAAGTTCCTGATTGTTCTGATCATTCTGGCACTTCTGGGAGCCTGGATTTCCTTCAGCGGTCATCATGTGATTTCAGGTGTGATTGCACTGCTTCAAGTGGCATTGCTGGCAGTAGGTCTGATGATCGGCAATGGCAGTATTGAAAAGATTCGTGGAAAGAAGATTCCACATCTTGTCTTTGTGCTGCTTGCCTGTGTGCTTGTCATTCCGTTTTTCCAATTCTCGGACGCCAAAGCAAAGACATCAAAAGAAAAGCTGGTGTGGCCTTCAACAGAACTGGCCGCGCGTCTGCCAAAGCCGGATGCTAAATATGGGGAGGTCCAAGTCAGTACAGATGATCACCTGAGCGTGGATGTCGACGGGTATGATGTTCAGGATTATCAGAAGTATCTGGAAAAATGCAAAGATGCAGGTTTTACCGTTGATGCAGAAAACCAGACGGATCTTTATAGAGCTGCCGACCAGGATGGTTATGTACTGCTTCTGATGTCAGAAGAAGATTCCATGTCGATCTCTCTGGATGCCCCGGAAGAATATAAGAATATCGTGTGGCCGGTAAGTGCCTTGGTATCCTCACTGCCTGCGCCGCCGGTTTCCAAAGCTGCAATTATTACAAACAGTGCTGATAAACTTACTCTGATGATTCCTGACATGGACTCTGATGCCATTTCAGCCTATGGCAGCCAGGTGCTGGAAGCAGGATTCAATGTTGATTATTCCAGCCATGATGATTACTTCAGCGGTTCAAATGCGGATGGCATCAAGGTAATACTTACGAAGCAGACAGGAAATATCATGCAGATGAATGTATCTGCTCAGCATACACAGGCAGCCGCGACAAGCACACCTGCGCCTGCTGTTGAGACAACACCAACACCTGCTCCGGCAGAAACAGCTGCACCTGCATCATCATCTGGAGTCAGGCCGGAAGTGAAAGACTTTGTGGATGGCTATGAGAACTTCATGAACAGTTATGTGGACTTCATGAAGAGCTATGATGCTTCGGATTTTACGATGCTGGATCAGTATACACAGATCATGAAGCAGTATATGGATTGGGAAAACAAGGCAGAAAACGTGGATGAATCTGGATGGAACAATGATGAGACTGCCTACTATCTGGATGCTCAGAACAGAATCAACAAGCGTCTTCTTGAGATCAGCAATCAATAATTATCAATGAAAATACCGGATGTCATGATAGCCATGGCATCCGGTGTTTTCTATTTTTCTGAACGTTTCTGATCTTGTGCATCTGCCCATTTCATGGCCGGAACAGAACACAGGTAATAGATCAGGAAGAACAGCAGCGTTCTAAGCATCTGTGCCATGTCTTTGGTATACCAAAAGACAAGCAGAGCAAGAATCACACTGAAAACAACAGACAGGAGTACTGGCAGCACTTTGCTTTTAAAGCTGAACGCGTTTTGTGTCATGAACGTAAATCCCGCTGCGGCAAGTGATGCCAGCCGGGAACGGAAAACACTCTGAAATAGCAGAATGCCGAGCAGGAACAGAGACAGATATGGAATGAGAATGGTTTTTACATATTTCATAATTTCTCCTGATAATTGTTTTTGCTTTCACTGGCAGTATTTCTGCTTTAAGCATAACAGAAAATATCTTTGCCTGACGAGCATGATATGTTTCTGCCTGAGATGACCGTGCTAAAATACGGGCTGGAGGATTTTGAAATGACGATTGAGGAACGTGCAGAAAAGGCTGCTTCATTGAAAGCAAGCGGGCGGTGTAATTGTGCCCAGGCAGTTGTCAGTGTATTTGAAGACAAGATGCCTGTGGATCATGATACTTTGATGAAGCTGACAGCAGGCTATGGTGCCGGTATGGGATGCATGGAAAGCACGTGCGGTGCATTGATTGGTGCTGTGATGGCAGCAGGTATTCTGACAGAGGGACAGAGAACACCCATGTATTCGGCAAAGATCCTGCGGGAGTTTGAACAGAAAAGCGGTGCCTTGAGATGTAAGGATCTCAAGGGAATCGGTACTGGCAGAGTTGTCTGCCCGTGCCCGGACTGTGTGCGCAATGCCGTGCTTGCACTAGGGGATGCGTTGAACATTTCTGATTAACATGGACCAGAAAAGCAGAACCAGAGCCCAGCTGAAGGCAAAGCTGATTCATGCCCTTGTGAAAAGAGGGTATCCGGAAGAGTTCGGCAGCGTGATTGCAGATCAGCTTGGCACAGAGATGACCATGGAACGCATGCTTTCCTATCTGCATCATCCTGTCCGGTATTCTACTGAGGAGATTGTCGATGAGATGCTTGCCATTCTGGATGACCGGGACCGCTGGCAGAAAAAGCACATTACGGAGTATAACAACAGCAAATATAATGATCTTCTGAACTTCGGGCTTGGAAATGATGAGGAAGATGATGAGTAACAGGCAGGGATATTCATCTGTATGGTGATATCTCTGCCTGTTATGCGTTTGTCTGCTGATTGGAAAATTTCATCCAGTTTGTCATTCTTTTTTGTTATCCTGATAGCAGGAGGAAAAATATATTTATGGCATTTCCAAATGGATTCTTATGGGGCGGCGCAGTCGCTGCCAATCAGTGGGAAGGCGGCTGGAACGTTGGCGGCCGCGGCCCGGCTATGACCGATGTAACAACCGGCGGTACAGTGAATGAAGACCGAAAGATAACGTACATTGACAAGGATGGCAATCACTGCACCATGCTGCAGAAGCAGAAGCTGCCGGAAGGGGCTCACTATGCAGTGCTGGATGAGTATCACTATCCAAACCATGAAGCAGTCGATGGCTATCATCATTACAAAGAGGATATTGCCTTGTTTGCTGAGATGGGCTTCAAGCAGTTCCGTACTTCCATTTCCTGGAGCAGACTGTATCCGACCGGACTGGAAAAAGAGCCTAACAAAGAAGGCGTGGAGTTCTACCGCAGCATGTTTGAGGAGTGCAGAAAGTATGGCATTGAGCCGCTTGTGACGATCTGGCACTTTGATACGCCTCTGTATCTTGAGGAACACTGCGGCGGTTGGTTGAACCGTGAAACAATTGATCTGTATGTCAGATTTGCCACAACCTGCTTTACAGAATATAAAGGACTTGTCCATCACTGGCTGACCTTCAATGAGATCAACAATACCATCATGTTCCTGGACTTCGCCGGCGGTGAACATTCAGATCAGGAATATCAGGATGCCTATCAGCACCTGCATTACCAGTTTGTGGCAAGTGCAAAGGCTGTCATGATTGGCCATGCCATTGATCCTGACAATATGATCGGCTGCATGATCTGCGGCATTACCAACTATCCAGCTACATGTGATCCAAAGGATATTCTTGCCTGCCAGCACCAGTGGGAGAAGAACATCTATTACTGCGGCGATGTGCAGGTGCTGGGTGCGTATGGCAGCTATGCCACACGGCTTTGGAAGGAGCACAATGTCAGCCTGGATATTACGGATGAAGATCTTGCACTTCTTTCAGAAGGAACTGTGGATATGTATACCTTCTCCTATTACATGTCCTCTTTGGTCACAACTCACAAGGTGACAGACCAGGTTGCCGGCAACTTCTCCAAGGGACAGAAGAACCAGTATCTGGAATATTCTGACTGGGGCTGGGCTGTGGATCCGGATGGCCTGCAGTATTATCTGGAAATGATGTATCAGCGCTATAACGTACCGATGATGGTTGTGGAAAATGGTCTTGGCGCCTATGACAAAGTGGAAGAGGATGGTTCGATCCATGATCCTTACCGCATTGACTATTACCGCAAACATATCAAAGCAATGGAAAGAGCTATTGAAAACGGTGTCGATCTGCTTGGCTACACAACCTGGGGCTGCATTGATGTTGTTTCCGCAGGCACTGGTGAAATGAGAAAGAGATACGGCTTTATCTATGTGGATATGGATGATGAAGGCAAGGGCACTTTGAAGCGTTCCCGCAAGGATTCCTTCTACTGGTACAAGAAGGTCATTGCCAGCAATGGCGCTGATCTTGACTGATCAGAAAGAATAAGAAAAACATGGCATGCCATTGTCTGCTTGTGGATGATCAATCCAGGCAGGCAGTCTGGTTCTTGCCATGCTTTTTTGCTTCATACATTGCTTTGTCAGCCTGCTGAATCATATCAATGATATCCGCAGACTTTGCTGTATAGCCAATCGATGCCGTTACTGTAATATCTTTACCGCTGGAAAGATGGATTGTGAGTGACTGGATTGCATCCAGCAGCGATCTGGCCAGGTCATAAACAGATTCCTTCTTGATGTGGCAGAGTCCGACGATCTCTTCACCGCCATAGCGGTAAAAGACAATATCATGTGCTGCGCCAAAGCTGGAAACTGCCTTGCCAATAGCTTTCAGACATTCATCGCCGCAGGCATGGCCATACGTGTCATTGATAGACTTGAAGTCATCCACATCCAGGAACATGACCGCATTGACCAGTGACTTTGCATTCTGCTTTTCCTGTTTCATGAAATCATACAGATCAAGACGGCTGTTAAGACAGGTCAATAGATCATAGCGGCGGTCACGGTCAGCCTGGGCATACAGCTTCCATGTTTCATCGATTCTGTCCTGCAGAATTTTCTTTTCCATGATCGCCTGCTGGCGTTCCTGCTGCAGCTCTTCAATATGTGTTTTCTCTTTGGAAATATCAACACCGTAGAGAATACTTTCAACATGGTTGTTATTCGGATTATCGATCAGATGAACCGTAATGCGCGACCAGCGGATGGAACGGTCATCATAATAGGATTCTGTTTCCAGCACAATCTGCCGTTTATTCACAGCATAAGCCTGCATCTGTGCCTGCCGGCTGAATGTATCAAAGAACAGTTTCTGACCCTCACTGGTTGGTACAAAGGAACCAATCTGGCGGATCAGTGTATTCACATCCTTCACATTCTGAATATCTCTGGCATTCTTGGCATTGCCGCCGGAACTCAGCCATTTATCAGCCGTCAGATCCATGTGGAAGACACCCTGGCCTTCCGGAATATGTTCCAGAATGGAACGCATCTGATCCGCATAACGGCGCTCATCTGCCTTTGTTTCCGTGATGTCATGGCCGTATTCCATGAACACCTTTCTGCCATTCCAGGTTGTGTATCTTGCTTTCAGTGAGAAGACGTGGGAGCCATCATCCACTTCCACCATTTTCTCAGTTTCATCACCCATCAGTTTCATTGGACAATGTCCGCACGGGGCATCCAGACCAAGCATATACTGATAGCATTTGGCACCCTGATAGGGAAGATCCGGGTGGCCGGAAATGTCGCGGGTCATGGCATTGGCATATACCATGCTGTAATCCTCCGGATGGCACACCTGAATGAACTGACCGGAATGATCCACCAGATCCAGCAGATTGTCCAGATCATAGCTGCTGCGGTTCAGGTCCGTATTGACTGTCTCTGCATTGGCAATTTCTGACTTCTGCAGATAAGCAAGAAAAGCATCCTGTGGAAGAGGACGGGAATAATAATATCCCTGAATATAATCACAGCCATGCTCCTTCAGGAAATCCAGCTGTGTCTTGTTTTCAACACCTTCCGCAACTGTCTTCATGCCGATGGTATGGCACATGTTGATGGCCGCATCAATGACGGCACGCACATTAGGCTTGGTCTCAATCTGATCAACAAATGATTTGTCAATCTTAACGATATCAAAAGCATAGTCGCCAATCATGCCAAGGGAAGAATAACCGCTGCCAAAATCATCCAGCAGCACCTTGGCACCCGTCTTGCGCAGCTGCTGAAGAAGATAGGCGCAGTTCTCTCTCAGAACGGCAACGGCCGTCTCGGTTACCTCATAATTGATCTTTCCTTCTGTCAGAGAGCTTTCCTGGGCAAGGTTGAAGATCTCATTCATGAAGGACTGGTTATAGAAATCCTGACGGGACAGATTGACGGAAACCGGCACAATCGGGATATGCTTTTCCAGCTGCTCTTTCTGGAAGGCATAGACATGTTTCAATACATACAGATCCAGCTGGGTAATTAAACCGCTGGCTTCCAGAGCAGGGATAAAATGATCCGGTACTATGAAGCCGCGGGATGGATGCTGCCAGCGCACCAGCGCCTCTGCACCGCAGAGCTTTCCACTTCCTGCCTGAATGATTGGCTGATAATACACTTTGAAATGCTCATGGAGAAGACTGTCCGCAAAACCTGATAGGATTTCTGCCTGGTCAATGTATTTTTCGCGCATTGCTGCATTGAAACGGGCAATACTGCCATATTTATCCAGATCTGCACTCTGCTTGGCAAGGATCGTCCATTCTACCATCCTTGATACAGAGGCCTGATCATCCTCCACATGATAAATGCCGCAGCGAAGGTGGAGATGAACAGCCCGGCTGTCTTTTGACCATACCATATTCACCAGATCATTCAGCTTATCTTCCTTGATGTCACTTTGTTTCACCAGAAACAGAAACCAGTCAGATTCAATGCGGGCAGAAACTACTGGATTCAGCCAGCTTTCCTTCAGAGACTGAAAGACAAATTTCAGTACCTGGTCGCCGCCTTCAATACCGAAGATATCATTGATTGCTTTGAAATTATGAATGTCAAACAGGATCATGGCATAATCTGCCTGATTTGAACGGGCAAAGACGTGTTCTGCTTCCCGGATAAAGCCTTTGCGGGTATATCCATCCGTCAATGTATCGAAATACTGCTGTTCCAGCAGTTTTTGCAGCTCATCCTTTGTACGCGGCAGTTTTGCAGCAATGGTCTCACTGTCTCCCACTGTGCTCATAACCAGGGCATGACCGGTTTTGCCATTATTCAGATCCACTTCAACGGCATCTACGTTTTCATAAATTTTGCGGATGGGATCCATGTACGTCTGCGGCCCCTGGATATGATTGGCAACCGGACATGGCGGACACGGCTCATTCAGCCCCATCAGGCACTGATAGCATTTTTTGCCAATCTGCAAAGAGGGATACATCTCCTTGATGGTCTGATTCAGATTGATGACATTGTAATCCTCATCGATGATATACGTACCTGAAGACTTATTGCTCATATCCGATCTCTGCTCCCCCTTGAAACATCATTCACTGCCAGTATTATTTTGTGAATACATCATTATATTTTAAGAGCCGCAGAAGAAAGAGTCAATTTTGCACACTTTTCCACAGTGCGTAACATGGTCAGTGCATGAAAATAACCGGGATAGAAAAATCATATCTCAGCGATGGGGCTCTGCCTGCTACAATGGCATATGGAAGGTGAAGATCATGACAAAGACCGTAGACGTGGAAGCACCGCTTTGTGAGATGCTCGAGATGTACCCGGAACTGAAACAGATTCTGAAACGGGCTGGATTCAGGGAAGCGGAGAATCCATATAAACTGAAGATTGCCGCCAAGTCCGCATCACTTGCCCATCTGATGGAAAGAAACCATACTTCCTTTGAACAGATGGCAGCTCTGCTGCAAGAGAAGGGGCTGACTTTACAAGCTCACGATGATGCCGCAGATCAACCGGATGCAGATCACCAGCAGCCTCTGTTGTACCAGTCCTTTGACAATGCCCAGAAGGAGATACAGGTGGAACACCAGGATATGAATCAAATTGAAGAGGGCCATCCTCTGCAGACACTGCAGAAGGAAAATGAATGTCTGCGTGATCTGATTGAAAAGATATCAGATGAGATCGCACAGGGGAAAGACCCAGCCGATGCCCTGCTGCCATTAAAGCCGCTGCCAAAGCTGTACAGCTTTATTGAGGAAGTCATCATGCCGATGCTGTATCGGTATGGCTTCTATGAATACACAGATGATCTCTGGAAACAGGAAGAAGATGCCAGACATACTATGTCGCGGATTGTTCATAAACTGATGCGGCCGGGCAGTGATGTGCCTGCAGAAACAAAACAATTGCTGGCAAAGATCTCAGACATTGCCAATCAGCAGGACAACACTTTGTATCCACTTGCTCTGGACCATTTCCAGAAAGAAGAATGGGTACAGATTTATCTGGATCTCAAACGGGAAGGCTCTGCTTTTCTCTGCTGCGTGCCTGTGTGGCCGTATGGCGAAGATCATGCCTCCTTGTTTAAACGCCCGGAAGGCATTGATGCCGTCAACGGAACCATTCGTCTGGAAAGAGGCACACTGACTTTCCCGCAGCTCAAAGCTATTCTGGATAAACTGCCGGTCGATCTGACCTTCATTGATGACAATGATATGAACCGATACTTCCTGGATAATGGCAGGATCTTTCTGCGTCCTTCTACGGCCCTTGACAGGCCTGTGCGTGACTGCCATCCGCCCCGTGTGCAGATTGCATTGGCAAACCTGCTGAAGGATTTCAAGTCCGGCAAACGTGATCACATGGAAATCTGGAGTGAACATCCATTCCCTGTCCATGTCCATTACCTGGCACTGCATGATGACGATGGCAAATACATCGGTGCCCTTGAAATCGTGCAGAAGTGTGATGAGATTGCCTCTCATTTTTCCAAGCCAAAAGCACAATGACAAAGAAACAGATTCTGATCTGCTGTGCTGCTGGTATCTGTCTGGATGGCATCCTGCGTATTTACGCCGGTGAAGATGGCAATCTGCTTGTTCATTCCGCTGCCTTTCTGGCTGGTGCTGGTGGAACTGCTGCTTTGATCAAGACGCTGCGCACACCTAGGACTTAGGTGGGGGCTTCACCAGCCTGCAGAGAAGAAACTGAAGGATTTTCAAGGAGGCTGTGCGCAGCCTCCTTTCAAAATGGTATGATCTTTGCAGGAAACAGGTGACAGGGGGCATGAGGAGGATGTACCAGGTTGACGACTACAAGGAAATTCCGGTTCCATATGCAGTCTTTGAACTGATCTATGACAGGGAAAAGAAACATGTGATTGATACGCGCTATGTCTTTGTCAATGCCAGATATTGTAAGATGACACATAAAGAGAGGGAACAGCTTCTTGATCAGCGGTTCAGCAGTGTCTATCCGGATGTTGGCGGACACTGGTTTGATTACTGTTATCAGGCAGGTGTGCTTGGAAAGACTGTGCATGACCGTGTGTTTGAACCGGCCGTCGGACATTGGCTGGATTTTACTGTTGCCCCTGTATCAAAGCCTGATTGTGTCGCCTATACCTTTACGGAAGTTGACCGGGAACAGCAGCTGTTGGAAATTGAAAAGCGGGATCACCTGACCGAACAGCTTATCCTGCGTCTGTCGGAAATATTAAGCGGTGAAGAAGAATATTCCGAAAGCATGAATCATGTGCTTCATGAACTGGCTGGTATGATTCACCCGGACCGGCTCTACATTATTGAAACAGATGAACATGCCGCCAGGGCATCATTTGAATGGTGCGCATCTGGTATTCCTCCCTTCATTGCAGATCTGCAGAATATCAGCCAGGAAAGTGTTCAGAAAGGGTGGAGACAGTTCACCCGCACCCGTGCCAGTTTTATCATGCCGGATATTTCAGTGCTGAAAGAAAGCAATCCAGGCAGTTATCAGATTCTGGAACATTTCCATGTCAAGCGCCTGATTGCAGCTCCGTTTTATCAGAAAGGGAAACTGATCGGCTATCTGGTGGCAGATAATTATCAAGAGAGTGATGCTATCAATACACAGCGTCTGATGGAAATGACTTCCTTCTTTATCGGCTCTAAAATCATCAACCAGCGGTTAATGATGCGTCTGGAGAAGATGAGCCGATATGATATTCTGACCGGTGTGAAAAACCGGAATGCACTGATTGAAGACAGCCGCAGGCTTGCCGTGCAGAAAGAAAGTCTTGGTGTTGTCTATGCGGATGTGAACAATCTCAAGAAAATCAATGATGAGGAAAGTCATGAAACAGGTGATCAGGCAATCCGCTTTGCGGCCAGCCTGCTGTCAGATGCATTTGGCATGGAACATGTATATCGTCAAGGCGGTGATGAATTTGTTGTATTGCTGCCAGGCATCAGTAAAGACACATTTGAAGCAATGCAGCATCATCTGCTTGCAAAGATGGCAGGTGATCATGATTATTTCCTGGCGGCCGGTTTCCTGTGGGATGAAGATATTGGCAGAATCAATGCTATCATTCATCAGGCAGACCACCTGATGTATCAGAACAAAGCAGAATATTACATGCATCATGACAGGCGGCATTGAGATGGTGATACGGATCAAATAAAGTGATCCGTGTCACCATTTTGTCATCTGGCAATTCTATGATTCGAACAGATGATGAGGTGGTCATATGCAGTATCTCTTACAGGTATTACCAGCTATACCAGCTGTGCTTGCAGTTACGTGTGGTCTCTATTTCTTTCTTGCCCATCAATGGAAAGAAAGATACAAGGCACAATCCAGAGGTGTGAAGATTGCAGCATTTTTCCTGACCGGCTGGCTTGTGATGTTTATCTATGTGACGCAGATCATGTCTTTTGGCAATGGCATGGGACAACTGATCAATCTGCGTCCTTTACATGATTTCTATATTGCCTGGCGGTATGGCTCTGACAATGCACAGGGCATCTGGCAGTTTCTTTTGAACATCATCATGTTTGTGCCGCTGGGCCTGCTGCTGCCGATTGTCTCTAAGAAGTACAGGTGCTGGCATCGTACCATTTGTGCTGCCTTTGTGCTTAGTCTTGCCACGGAAGTGCTGCAATTGATTTCCATGCGCGGTACGGACATTGATGATCTGATTGCCAATACTCTTGGCGGCGTTATGGGATATGCCTTGTTTGTTATCTGTCAGCAGATTTCTCTGAAAAAACAGGCAGAAACGAAAAACGTGCATGTTGGCCATGCACAGCTTGTCATCAGTGTTCTGGTGATTGCTTTGATCCTTCTTCCGTTTGCCGGCATCAGAATGCTGGATGGCAGTACTCCGTATGGCAGTCTGTACTATGGCCATCTGATGCCACAGAAAGTAAAAATTGAAACGGACATCTCTGATCAAGAAACCGATGGGAAGGTTTACAAGTACACTGAACAGATTTCTCTATCAGATCTTCAGGACAAACTGCTGGCTTCTTCCGGGTTATCCGGAACATGGCAGGATGGTGATGGTTCATCCTATGTCAGCCGCCTGCTGGACGGGGATGCTGCGATATACATCTACAATTACCGGAAATGGGATGTCATTCTTGCTGATGATGGACACAGTACAGCAAAACTGTCCCTGGATGCTTTGAAGCAATATGCTGAAACTGATATGGAACAATATGGCATTGCGGCAGATGAAGTGACATTTGTTAAAATGCCGTTTTTGCACAGTGGGTCTGCTAAGCATACAATTGTATTGGCTCATAGAGCCTAGAAAGTAAGCTTTGGCAGGCGACTGTGTCACTTTCGGCGTGGTGGCCCGGATACAGTCGTCTGCCA
>NZ_JAZHUW010000040.1:0-19293 GCF_036453465.1 Lactimicrobium sp. | reverse complement strand
ACATCGGAATCCTTCACCTGATTGCCGACATAGAAGCTGCGGCTGTAGGAACCATACCGTCTTTCACGGCGCAGTACCTTGCCCTTCTTGTCTTTCTCATCCTTGTTCTCATGACGTGTGGCATGAATGCTTAATGTACCATTTTCAAGTGTTACCTTCACGTCATTCTTTGCAAAGCCCGGCAGATCTGTCTTCATGATATACTTGCCGTCTTTCTCAACCACATCTGTCTTCAGCACAGGCTCCTGATTGAACATCGGAACATCAAACCCATTGTCAAAGACATCATCAAACAGATCAAAATCATCTCTCACATCCGGCATGAACCTCATTGCAATCATCTCCTTTACTGATCAAACTTCGGTTTACTGATTACTGGATATCAATGTACTTCTTCTCTTCGGCTTCTTTCTTCTCAGCGGAAGGAACCGTCACAGTCAGAATACCGTTGTTATAGGACGCATGTACGTCGCTCTCCTTCACATGATCGCCAACGTAGAACGTTCTGCTCACGGCACCATAGCTGCGCTCGGAATGAATGACTTCACCCTTGGCGTCTTTCTCTTCTTTGCTCTCATTGTGCTGTGCACGGATCGTCAGCTCACCATTGTACAGAGAAATCTTGATATCATCCTTGTGATATCCCGGCAGCTCAACCTCTAAACTGTAGCTGCCATCCTTCTTATGGACATCTGTTCTCATCAGACCTGTAGAATTCAGGCCAAACTCATTGAACATATCTTCAAACAAACTTCTTTCAGGTGCGTATCTCATATCATTACCTCCCTGAGGCTCTCACCTCTTACACTCATAATAGTAATCACTTGTTTAGCACTGTCAATAGTTAAGTGCTAAATTTCTTCACTTTTATTTCCGCCAGTATTTATCGATTTGCTTGTTATTAAGCTTAATCATTTCTGGCATTTAGATCTATTAACTGCTAAGTCGCATCTTTTCCATTCTGCTGACCGCTTTGCTATAATGGTGCCCATAGAAAAGAGGCTAAATATGTTGTATCAGACTGAAAGCATGAAGCAGGATGATTTCAAGCCAGCCCGCTTCACTTCCGAAGGTTCCATTACACTCAATGGCAAAACGATTCCTTATAAGACGGTATCCGAAGACAATGTCTTCTATGATTCTGAAGGAAAAGCCGCTGCATCCATCTTCTCGTATTCTTATTTCCGTTCGGATGTCAAAGATGCCAGCACAAGACCTGTGATCTTTGGCTACAATGGCGGCCCTGGCAGTTCTTCCATGTATGTCCATACTGGCTTCCTGGGTGTACGCAGAGTCAGCTATGGTGAGCCTGACCGTCCTTCCGCATTCGGTCCCTGGAAAGTCATCGACAATCCGGACTGCCTGCTGGACATTGCTGATCTTGTATTGATTGATCCGGTTGGCACCGGCTATGGTGTTCTTCTCAACCAGGATAAGAAGAAGGACTTCTTTGGCATTGAGCAGGATGCCGAAGCACTGCTGAACTTCATTGAGCTCTGGTGCCGCAAGTATAACCGTGGTCTTTCACCGAAATATCTGGTTGGTGAAAGCTATGGCTGCACAAGAACCGCAACCGCCGTTGGTATTGCGGCAAGTGAAGGCAAAGAGCGTGCCTATGGCATCGCCTTTGACGGCGTTGTCATGATCGGCAATACCATCACATGCGGACAGTACTTCGGCCAGGGTATGCCGGTAGAATCCAGTATCATCGGCTTCCCTACCTATGCCGCTGTCAACTGGTATCACCATCATCCAACGGATCAGTCCGTTGAAGACTTTGTCAAAGAAGCCAAGGCATTCGCCGATCATGATTACCTGCTGGCTCTCTACAAAGGTGAATCACTTGATGAGAAAGAAAAAGAGCAGATCATTGAAAAGGTCTGCTATTACACCGGTGTATCCAGAGAATATCTGGAAGCACGTGATCTGCGTATCGGCGATGATGATTTCCGCTCGGAAGTATGCCGCAAAGACGGCAAGGCCGTATCCCGCTATGACGGCCGTGTGACAAGACCATTGCTGCTGCCACAGCTGGAAGAGCGCAATAAAGGCGAAGAAGATGATGCCACAGCAGACCGCTATGATGCTTACTTCTATGCTGCCTTGACCGGCGATGTTCTGCCAAGACTCAATGTCAAGCTCGACCGTACTTATGTGCAGCTTGCCAACTATTGGAAAAACTGGGACAAGGAAACACCAATGGGAACAACCGGTGAGCAATTGCGCAGAGCAATGGACCGCAGACCTGGCATGCGTGCCTTCTTTGCCAATGGCTGGTTTGACCTCTGCACGGAGTTCGGCTTTGTCTTCCATACTCTTGACCATGACCATCTGCCTAAGGACAGAACGTTCTGGAAGGGCTATGGATCAGGCCATATGATTTACCTTGGTGAGGATAATGTCCATGCTTTGGCATCTGATGTCAGAGCCTTCATCGAGGGTAAGGATCCTTCCAATCACTGAGCTTTATGGGCGGCACCTGCCGCCTTTTTCTTTTGCTTTGGAAAACAGAAGGCAAACAGATACAGCAGTAAACCTGCAATTGCACTGGCGATAAACAAAACGCCAACCGGTAACAGTACTGTTTCCCCATAGGAATTGACATAGGTCTGATGACTGAAGCCATTGATCAGACCGCTGCCGATCATTGGTCCGATGATCATCGGCACAAGCACATAGGCAAGTAAGCGGATCCCCTGAAACATGCCGACATGATCTACAGGTGTTTCATCACGGATGGCACTGGAAAACAGAATGAGAATCGATACATAGCCTGTCATCATGATGATGCCGGCAATGATAAATGGAATCGCAGATGTCAAAAAGCCTGCCGCAAACAAACCGATGCAGTAAAGAGATACACTGATGAAAGCAAGTGTGCGTTTGCCATAGCGGTCCACCAGTCTGCCAACTGCCAGAGAGCAGATGCTGGCAAAGATAATGATCACTGCCATAACCAGACCGCTCAAGGCATCGCCAAATCCCAGTGTCTTTTCCAGATAAATCAGAAGATACGGCATAAATACCTGGACAGAGATATTGAAGATGCAGATGCCAAGCAGGCAGAGATAGAATTTTGCATTTTCCCGGATCACAGATGGCCGGAAACCATAGACAATGCTTTCCAGAAAATTCATCTTCTCTTTGCTTTGTACGGGTCTTGTATCCGGTACAAAGAGCAGTCCCAGCAGTCCTGCCACACTGACACTGGCCCCAATGACTACAAAGAATGCCGGCCAGCCAAGCAATGAAGAAAGAATACTGCCGGTGCCAGCCACAATTAACATGGCCAGTAGTGGGAATACATTCAATACACCTTCAATTGTGCCGCGGTTTGTTTCATCACTTGTTTCCGTTACCCAGGCATTGAAGGAGGCATCATTGGCAAGTGATCCACAGAAGGACATGATGCAGTCCATGACAATCACAATCGTGACTGTCATTGCCAGCACTTTTGCTGTGGACATTCCCGGGAAAAGCGCAGCTGTATGTTCTCTTGAAATCAATGCGAACAATGCCGTCATAATGCCCCAGACAACATAGCCGATACACAGGAAATAGCGCCGGTGTCCCATCCGGTCTGAGATGATGCCGCCAACCAGTGTGGCAATGGTAGATACCACCGCACTCCAGGCAACCATGGCCGCAATGTCACTGGCACTGCCGCCAATCTGATTGAACAGAAACAGATTGAACTCCATGTTTTCCACAGCCCAGGCCAATTGACCAATCAGGCCAAACACAATGATGGTGAGCCACTGCTGCCATGATAATTTTGTTTTCATATACGCTATCCTCTGTTCTCAGTATAGGCTTTTTCAAAGAAAAAAGCAGGGCCTCATAAGACACCTGCTGATGGAGCATGGCAAAAGATATGGTGAAGATACGCTTACTTAATACCCTTTAACCATCTGACAATTCTCTTGAAATTCATGATCAGTGCAATAACGGCAATGATAAAAATAATTATTACGATAATTGTACCTTTCATCTGGTCCTCCTCATTTACTCCAGAAAACGGCGACATTCAATCTCTGCCCATGCATGCGCAGCATTGATGCCTGACATCATAAAGCATCTTCTCCGGTATCATCATACCGGTATCGTATCCTAAAAAAAAGCATACTAATGATCCTCGTAATCTGTCATACTAATAGTTTTGATCGTAAAACTATGATGTGCATGTACTTTGCATTGCTGAATGATGGATCTGGCGAATATGACTGGAATGCTGATCAGAGATTTACCATTCGTCCCGACACAAAAAAGCAGACCAGAGAAATTCTCTGATCTGCATATAATCGTTGATGTTTGTTGAACCAGCTGCTTACTTCACTTCGGCATTGCCATACGGCAGACCTTCGTTGAAGTTTCTGGCATTCTCCATTGTGACAGCCGCAATTGCCTGCAGGGCTTCACGTGTGAAGAAGGCCTGATGAGATGTCAGAATCAGGTTCGGGAAGGTTGTCAGTCTGGCCACGATGGAATTCTGCATCATGTCATCGGAATGGTCGACATAGACATTGTCATCTTCACCTTCATAGACATCCAATGCAACGGCATGGAACTTATTGGCACGCAGGCCTCTGATCAAAGCATCCACATCAATCAGGCCGCCGCGGCTTGTATTAACAAGCATGACGCCATCCTTCATGTGGGAAATAGCCTCATCATCAATCAGATGATAGGTGCCGCCCTCACCCATGATCAGCGGTGCATGCAGGGAAATCAGATCTGCCTTTTCCAGCAGTTCTTCCTTGGTTACATAATGCAGAAGGCCGGACTCTTCCAGCTTGGCATTCGGATATGCATCCCAGCCAAGCACGGTCATGCCATAGCCCTTGCAGATCTGGGCCATGATCTGACCGATACGGCCGGTACCCATGATACCAGCAACCTTATTATGCAGATCGACACCAAGCAGACCATTCAGCGTGAAGTTATTATCCTTGACACGGTTGTAAGCTTTGACAACTCTGCGGTTGGCAGCCTGAATGATGGTCATGGCATGCTCGGCAACGGCATACGGAGAATATGCCGGCACACGCAGAACGGTGATACCCTGCTCCTTGGCTGTCTTGAGATCAACATTGTTGAAACCAGCACAGCGCAGCAGAATCAGCTTGACGCCATAGCTGCCCAGCTGCTCAACAACATCACGGTCAGCCTCATCATTGACGAAGATGCATACAGCATCATAGCCCTCTGCCAGATGCACACTTTCACGTGTCAGACGGGAATTGAAGTAGTGAATATCGACATTATAGGTACCTTCACCCTTGTCACAGGACAGCTCTGTGAAGAACAGACGGTCATAATCCTTGGTGCCAAAGAAAGCAACTTTGAGCACGGATACCGGCTTATCTTTCGGGCTCAGTTCATTCAGAACCGACTGAATCTTTTCGGCAGCAGCTTTTTCATCCTCACCTTCGATGCTGAAATGCAGTACGCTGCCCTTTGCGGCATGCAGAGCAAGAATCTGCAGCACATCACGTCCGGAAGCACTTGCCCCATTGCACTCAATTGTGACTGCTGACTTGAAATCAGTGCAGGCCTGAGCAACCATTGCGGCAGGACGGGCATGAATACCAAGCGTATTTGTTACCTGATAATCAAAACGTTCCATGAAATTTTTCTTCCTCCTCTTATTTTCACCATTTTCATGATAGTGAACCCCATAAGTAATTTCCACTAATATGATAATGCGAATTTCGCGGTCCGGCACAAAAGATGCGCTATAATTCTGGCTCAGGAGAAAATAAATATGCTGCGAATCCACCAAGTATACTGCCCCATCGGGCAGACCCTTTCCAAAACCCAGATTGCAAAGAAACTGCACTGCACCGAGGATGACATCCAGTCTTTCCAGATTGAAAAGGAATCACTGGATGCCCGCAAGGATGAAATGCATGAAAGCTATACTGTGCTTGCCACAGTAAGAAATGAACACCACTATCTGAAACAGAAGGATGTCAGTGAAGGAAAGCCGGGAATCTACCAGAATCCTGCTCCGGTTTTCTCTTCCATCCGTCCGATCATTGTCGGGTTTGGCCCGGCTGGCATGTTTGCCGGATTGCTGCTGGCCGAGACAGGATTGCGCCCGATTATCATTGAACGCGGCAAACCTGCTGATCAAAGAGCTAAGGATGTTGAGGCATTCTTTACCAAAGGCATCCTGAATGTTACTTCCAACGTGCAGTATGGTGAAGGCGGCGCCGGCACCTTCTCAGATGGCAAGCTGACAACCCGCATGAAAAATATACGGGTACAGAAAGTACTGTCAGAACTGGTAGAAGCAGGCGGTGATCCTGCCATTGCCTGGCAGCACAGACCGCATCTAGGCACAGATGTACTTAGAACCGTGGTTGTCAACATCCGTAAAAAGATCATCTCATTGGGCGGTGAAGTGCACTTTGAAACATGCATGCAGAGCCTCAGAGTTGAAAACGGACAGGTCACTGGCATTGAAACAGATAAAGGTACCTTTTTGTCTCCCTATGTGATTCTTGCTGCCGGCCATAGTGCTGCCGACACCTATCACAATCTTTTTGACCAGGGCATCACAATGGTGCCAAAAGATTTTGCAGCGGGTGTCAGAGTGGAACATCCACAGAAACTGATCAATCAGAATCAGTATGGAAAATATGCAAACCATCCAGCTCTCTCCCCTGCTTCTTACTCTTTGACGTATCATGCCAGCAATGGCAGAGGTGTCTATTCTTTCTGCATGTGCCCAGGCGGTGTGGTCATTCCTGCTTCTACAATGGAAAATACGCTGGCTGTCAATGGCATGAGTTATTCAAAAAGAGACGGTGCCAATGCCAACAGTGCCATTCTTGTTCAGATTCCAAGCAAGGACTTTGACCACGGTTCCCCGATGGATGGCTTTGCCTTCCAGAAACACCTGGAAGAAATTGCTTTCCATCCCGGCTATCAGGCCGCTGCCTCCAATATCAAGGATTATCTGGAACACCGGATCTCATCAGACCTTGTCATTCCTTCTTCTTTTCCGCGCGGTATCATCCTCGAAGATATGCACAAGCAGTTTCCAAAGCCTGTCAATGATGCGCTGGAAGAAGGATTCGTCCATTTCGATAAAAAAATACCCGGCTTTATCAGCCAAGGCATCATGGTCGGCATGGAATCGAGGTCTTCCTCTCCCATCCGTATTCTGCGCAATGAGGATGGCACATCCCTTTCCTGCAAAGGATTATATCCTTGTGGAGAAGGAGCAGGCTATGCCGGCGGCATTGTCTCCAGTGCCGTTGACGGCATCCGTCAGGCGGAAAACATCATCACTTCCCTAACGCTTTGAAATCAGCCGTTTCATGCCGCAGCCACCTGCGGTGTGAGACGGTTCTTTTTACAGCAAGAGGACGCGGCTCATCCGCAAACGTCACCACATTGGGAGTCCCATTCTTCCACAGCGCCATCAGATCCTGCGCATCCTCCACAAAATCACGCACCGGCATCAGACCATACAGACGCGGCGGAATCACCGCCACCGGAATCGTATACTTCTTTGCGTCCTGTCTTACCTTCCATTCACAATGCGGACAAACCATCGCAATATCCACTTCATTCTCACGATCCAGCAGATGTACAATCGGAATAAAGATAAACTGAACCTGATCTTCCAAGTGCAGATTACTCACTTCTTTTTCCAGATGGGCGGCCAGTGCACTGGAAGAAAAACCGCCGCCACAGCATATTGCAATCTTTAACATAGCTCCATTATATCCATTCGAATTGCAGAATTGGAAAAACAGCAAACCGCCTTGTTATTCTTTCAATACCCATTTCATGAACGAAAGATCATCTTGCTTGTTCTGCATTTTATATTTGATAAAATATTATTGCGTGAGGTATAAATGATTCACATCTGGCCACTGGCCGCTGCTGATGCAGCAGAAAGGAAAAAAATGAGCACTTTTTACGATTATTCTGTTATCGACCGCAATGGCAATGAAGTTTCGATGAAGAAGTTTGAAGGAAAGGTCGTTCTGGTTGTCAATACTGCTACCGGCTGCGGCTTTACCCCTCAATATAAAGATCTGGAAGAAATCTATGAAGCAGATCATGATAAAGGACTTGAGATCCTGGATATTCCCTGCAACCAGTTTGCCGGCCAGACACCGGGTACGGATGAAGAAGTCCATGAGTTCTGCACACTGAAATACAATACAAAGTTTGACCAGATGAAAAAGAGTGATGTCAATGGCGACAATGCCCTGGACCTCTATAAGTACCTCAAGAGCCAGCAGACATTCCATGGCTTTGGCAAAGGTCCAAAGGCACTGATGATGAGTGCCATGCTGAAGAAGATTGATCCGGATTATCAGCATAACAGTGAGATCAAATGGAACTTCACAAAGTTCCTGGTTGACCGCAATGGCAATGTGGTGCGCCGCTTTGAGCCAACCGAAAAGATGAAGGATGTCAAACAGGCAGTGGAAGAACTGCTGTAAGCAATTCGATGATAGATACATGCCGGAAATGATTCCGGCAGAGGGAATGTGATGGACGAGATGGAAAAAGAAAAACTGAAAGTGATGAATCCAGATGAATTGCTGCGTTTAGACAGGCAGCTGTGTTTTCCCCTGTACGCTGCTGCCAGAAAGGTAGTAAGTGCTTATACACCCTATCTCAAGCCATTGAATCTGACTTATACCCAGTACATCACATTCATGGTATTGTGGGAGAAAGATGGAGTAACGGTTGGCGAGATTGGTGAGCGGCTTCATCTGGACAATGGCACATTGACCCCGCTGTTAAAGAAAATGGAAAAGCAGGGTTACATCATTCGAAAGCGTGATAAAGAGGATGAGCGCAAGGTTACCGTTCATCTGACCAAAGCAGGCAGAGACATGAAACAGAAACTTGTCAATGTGCCATTGCAGATCGGCAAGTGCATTCCGATCAGTATCGATGAAGCGAAAGAGCTTTACCGCATTCTCTACAAGATTCTTGATACAGAAGTATCAGTCGATTAACAATCAAAAGTAATAGAAAACGAAGGCAGGCATATGAATACAGCAGTCAGATATTATTCCAGATCCGGTAACACAAAGTTAGTTGCAGAGGCAATTGCCAATGCCCTGCATGTCAAAGCAGTCTCTGTGGACACCGGTGAAGCTCAGCTGAAGGAAAAAACAGATGTATTGTTTGTTGGCGGAGCACTATATGCTTATGGCCTGGACAAACATCTGAAAAATTATCTGAGAAATCTGGACCCGTCCAAAGTTGGCAAAGCCGTCATCTTCTCAACTTCCTGGATTTCCAGACACAGCATAGACTTGATCCGCAAAGAGCTGAGTGACAAGGGTATTCCAACAGCAGAGGAAACCTTCTATGTCAAAAACAAAGCAAATGCTGAGCAGCTGAAAGAAGCTGCAGACTTTGCCCTGAAGATGGCAAAATAAGAAGTGCACAAATAAAAATGATTTTTCAAAGGCATCCGATTCGCATGAATCGGATGTTTTTTACAAAAAAAGAAGACAATCACAAGGATCATCTTCTTTGTATGCCGCTTGGCAGAATTGAACTGCCCGTTCATCCTTACCATGGATGCGTATTACCACTATACTAAAGCGGCATTGCTCTGCTATTCTACCCAAACCTGCATGTAAAATCAACATACAAACTCCAATCCCCCCAAGAAAGTCAGGGCAAATACAGCAGGTACCACCTTTCTATCTATTTCTTTCTGGCTCTGACAATGATCACTTCCGGTATTTCCTGATTTTTCCAGCATGTTTCCGCAAAGCCATCAATCACAAATCCTGTATCGAAACAGACATTGAAAAGATCCTGCAGAGAGCGATGGAAATACAGCTGCTTCTGCGGCTGGCCAAGGATAGCCTCACCTTCATAGCTGTGTGCTGTCATATATTTGTCAGTTCTGGTCACAAAGCAGGGATGCTGCGTGGAGAAGACAAAAATGCCATGCTCCACCAGAAGATCATGTACTGCTTCAAACAGCGGCCTGATATCCGCAATATCCATGATGGCCATGTTGGATACTGCTTTTGTATAGGGATGTTCCCTTCGCAATGCCATCATGCTCTGCCTGCTGGTGGCATCTGCCACACAGAATTCAATCCTGTCTGGATATGCTGCCTGGCGTTTCTTTGCCAAAGCAATCATCTTCTCACTGTAATCAAATGCAGTTACACGGATCCCCTTTGCAGCAAGATATACAGAATAGTTCCCATTGCCGCAGGCAATATCAAGAATATAGTCACCCTTTTCTGGCTGCAGCAGCTCGGTTACCTTCGGACTCACTGCTCTTCTATGAAATTCATTGGATGCATCGCCCATAGCCGCATCCCAGAATGCCGCATTCTCTTCCCATCTTTTTCTGCTTTCTTCTGTTTCCGCCTTTGACATGAAGCAGCCTCTCTTTCATACGTGCTGTATTCCAGCAGACCTGTTGATATGTGATCAGATGCAGGCAATCAGGCTATCCATTCAGATTGCCATATACATGCACAAAGTGAATGATGAAAAACACCAGGGAAACAATCGTTAATGGTGTATTATGCCGCCACATTCCGATGACTGTGTAATACAGCGGCGGCAGGGCCACCAGAAAGATCATCATGATGGATATACTTTGATGACCAGTAAAATAGAGTGCCCAGCCAGCATAGTTTGCCAGAAGAATTACTATGGCAAGAATGAAGAAAAGTCTGTCTTTGCTGTTTGAAGCAGAGAATACACTTGCATCTTTGTGAACAATAAAGAGCATCAGCACAATACAGGCAGTACCAGATATCTTTTCCAACAGATCCAGTGTGGCAGAAGTCTCTGTCATATTCATGATGGGATTTGTTTCCAGATGAAACAAAGGCATGAGCAGATAGGGAAACTCCTGCAGCACAAAAAATAAGATTCCAGCAATCCAGAAGCCAAAATACTGATTCCCACAGATCTTTGCCCATCGTACCATATGTTCTTCCCCCGCTGTATTTTTACAGCATTTGTCTTCTTTTCAGCTCCTCATAAACCAGATGTAATGGCAGTCCCATCACGGCATAATAATCACCCTCAATACCTTTGATATACCTGCCGCCATAGCCCTGAATGGCATAGGCACCTGCCTTGTCACTGCATTCTCCCGTGGCAATATATCTGTTGATCTCTTCATCGCTCATCTCCAGAAAGTGCACAGCTGTACTTGTAGAAGTGCGATAACACGCCTCTTTGGAAATGATGCAGAGTCCCGTCAATACATGGTGGGTACGTCCCTGCAGGCTTTTCAGCATGGCAAAGGCAGCCTCATTGGTATGTGGTTTACCCAGCGGTTTGTTATCAATCACAACCATCGTATCACTGCCGATCACCACCGCATCCGGGTGTCTTGCCAGTACAGTTTCTGCCTTTTTGACAGACAGACGTTCAATCTCTTCTGATAATGGTCTGGTAAGATCAATCGTTTCATCCACATCGGCGGGGTCACAAATAAACGAGGCGCCGCACAATGACAGAATTTCCTTACGCCGCGGCGAGCGGCTGGCCAGTACTAGTTCTTTCATATTCTTCCTCTGTCTGTCATTATACATGGTTTCCAGAAATTCATGACCATGGCAATTGCACCCATGTTACAATAAAGGTGCAATTCAGGAGGATTTGAAATCGTATGAAGAAACCTACACTGGTCATTCTTGCGGCAGGCATGGGAAGCCGTTACGGGGGAATGAAGCAGATTGACGGCGTTGGCAGCCACGGTGAGCCAATCATCGAATTTTCCATTTATGATGCCAAGGAAGCAGGCTTTGGCAAAGTTGTTTTGATCATCAAGAAAGAACATGAAGCTGCTTTCCGCAAGGCACTGACGGACAAGATTGCACCGCATATGGATGTAGAATTTGCCTATCAGGATATGAACAATATTCCTTCCGATGTACAGGTACCGGAGGGCCGTGTCAAGCCATGGGGCACAACCCATGCTCTGCTTGCCTGCAAGGGGATTGTCAATGAGCCGTTTGCCATCATCAATGCGGATGACTTCTACGGCAAAGACGCCTATAAGGTTATGTATCAGTACCTCTGCAATGAAGTATCCGACAATCACTACGCCATGGTCGGCTATCCGTGTGTCAACACACTGACAGACAATGGCACCGTGACAAGAGGTGTGTGCCAGACAGATGAAAACGGCAATCTGAGCCACATTGTTGAGGTAAAGGAAATTGCCCGCAAAGACGGCCATGCCATTTACAAAGATGGTGATGAATGGAAGCAGCTGCCGGATGATACACTTGTTTCCATGAATTTCTGGGGCTTTACACCGGCTGTCTTCGATGACTGTGAGAAGATCTTTGATACCTTC
This sequence comes from Lactimicrobium sp., assembly GCF_036453465.1. Classification (NCBI taxonomy): domain Bacteria; kingdom Bacillati; phylum Bacillota; class Erysipelotrichia; order Erysipelotrichales; family Erysipelotrichaceae; genus Lactimicrobium; species Lactimicrobium sp. Next base: position 6,959 of record NZ_JAZHUW010000040.1, on the reverse strand, counting down.
ATCCATGAGGCCATCAAGAAAGACCCGATGAAGTGCGAGCATGTTATTCCGACTGCCATCGGTCAGCTGATTGATGAAGGCAAGGTCACTGTCAAGATGCTGTCATCTTCTGACAAGTGGTTTGGTGTCACCTACCAGCAGGATAAGCCAGGTGTTGTCGCCAAGATTCAGGCCATGAAAGATGCCGGCATTTATCCGGATGTACTTTGGAAGTAATGAAGTTTACAGACCAGGGAAACCTGGTTTTCTTTTTGGCCAGAAAAAAAGAGCAGTGGTGGCTGCTCAAAGATATTTCTGCAGGAAATGATACACATTGCGCCAGGCAATATCTTCGATTTCCTCTTCACTGAATCCTTCTGCTTTTAAGCCTTCAATAAAGTTCTGGGCCTGCTCAGGATCATAGAGATCATGGCCCTCTGCTTTGCTGTAATATCCACCAAGATCAAAGCCGACGGCCACATGAGATACACCGACCAGATCCGCCATGAATCTGGCATGCTTTGCCAGCGTTCTTGCACTGCGGTCTTCCTGCTTTGCGGCAATGAATTCCTCACAGGCATTCAGACCAATCAGACCGCCCTTGTCACACAGTGCCACAATCTGCTGATCGGTCAGATTGCGGGGCACATAGCATAATGCCTTGGCATTGGAATGAGTCGCAATGACCGGTGTCTTACTGGCATCCAGAATATCCCAGAATGTCTTCTCATTGGCATGAGATACATCCACAATCATATGGCGCTCATTCATTCTGGCAATGGCACGCCTGCCAAACTCTGTCAATCCCCTGCCGGCATGGCCGCTGTTTCCCGTTGCCAGATCATTTTCATCATTCCATTCCAAAGATCCAATCCGATTGCCCATATCATACAGCCAGTCAATCTTCTTCTCCGGATCATCATGGATACCGCACATACCTTCCACGGTCATCAGATAGCTGACATGTTTGGATTCCGGATCAAAATCATCCATACTGAGCATTGGTGTATGGCCGGAAGCGATGATATCATCTCTGACCATCGTTACCGTATCCATCATATCCTGCCAGGATTCCTTTCCCGCAAAGAAGGAAGCCGCAGCACTGTACATGATCTCACCTTTTTCAAGACGACTGTCCCAGTGATTCTTCAATACCGCTTTTTCATTTGGAAACTGGCGGATGGCAATAGCCAGATCCGCATGCAGATCAAAGATTCTCATGAATTCTTCCTCCTGTTCAGCTCATAGATAATCCGAATGCCCTTATAGGCAATATCCGGATCATAGGCATCAATTTCATCCGTTTCATTAGCAATCACCCGGCCAAGACCGCCGGTTGCCACCACATAGCAGTCAGGATCCTGCAGCTCAGCTTTCATCTTTTTCAGAATATATTCCACGGCACCGATATAGCCATAGACAACACCTGCCTGCATGCCTGTGATCGTATTGGAGCCAAGCACAGATGCAGGCTTTTTAATCTCAATCTCAGGCAGCTTGGCAGTCCGGGAAGTCAATGCACTTGCCGAAATACCAAGCCCAGGGGCAATCACGGTGTAGCGGAATTCACCTGCACCGTTAACATAGTCGAAAGTTGTGGCCGTGCCAAAGTCAACGACAATACAGGAACGCTTGAACGTATGATACGCATAGGCACAGTCTACGATGCGATCCGCACCCACCGCCCTAGGATTATCTGCCTTCAGAGCAATGCCGCACTCCATCTGCGGTGTAATGACAATCGGTGTTTTGCCAATGTACTTTTTCATGCAGGAAGTCAAAGTATACATCAGCTTTGGCACAACCGAGGAAATCACCACGGCTTCAATATCCTCAATGCCAATGCCGGCCCGTTCCAACAGATCATAAACAATCACACCAAGCTCATCACTTGTTCTTTCTGTTCTGGTAATCAGACGGAACGATGCCCGGATCTTCTCCCCCTCCATGATGCCCATGGAGATATTCGTATTTCCTACATCAACGGCCAGCAGCATACTTCTCCCTCTTCAGGCAGTATTTCAGAATCTCTTCTGCCGTATCATCTTTGCTCAACAAGCCAAGCTGTTCCTGATGGTCTTTGGAAAGAATTGTCACCTTGTTAGTATCCACGCCAAAGCCGGCACCCTTGTCACGCAGCGAATTGGCGGCAATAAAGTCCGCATTCTTTTCCAACAGCTTCTTCTGTGCATTTGCAAAGAGGTTTTCCGTCTCCATGGCAAAGCCGATCAATACCTGGCCTTCATGTTTGCGGCTGCCAAGCTCCTTGAGAATATCCGTTGTTCGGCAAAGATCAATCTGCAGATTGCCATCCTCTTTCTTGATCTTTTCATCTGCAGCCTTGACTGGCGTATAGTCAGCCACCGCAGCAGCCATGATGATGGCATCCATGCCATCACTGAGAGACAATACAGCATCGGCCATATCTTTGGCCGAGACAACCGGCACCATATGTACACCATAGGGAACAGGAAGATCCGTCTTGCCTGAGACAAGTGTCACCGCAGCACCGGCATTGCGGGCTGCCCTGGCCAGAGCATATCCCATTCTGCCCGTAGAATGATTGGTGATGCAGCGGACCGGATCAATGGCTTCCTGGGTCGCGCCGGCGGTAATCAACACCTGCTTTCCTGCCAGAAACTTATCGGAATACAGCAGGATGGAAAGTGCATCCGCAATCTCTGATGGCTCAGGCATTCTGCCCTTGCCAACATCCCCACAGGCAAGATAGCCGGCATCGCTTTCCATGATGTGGATGCCATACTTCTTCAATCTGCGCAGATTATCCTGGGTAACAGGATTGGCAAGCATATGTGTATTCATAGCCGGTACAACCAGCTTTGGACAATATGCTGCCAGGAATGTCGTTGTCAGCATATCATCCGCAATGCCATTGGCAGCCTTGGCAATAAAGTCTGCCGTTGCCGGTGCCACCACAAAAGCATCTGCTTTCTTCGCCAGTGAGATGTGATGTACATCCGGCTCATAATCCACCGAAAACATATCTGTGATCACACGGTTAGCTGACAGAGTCTGAAACGTCAGCGGTGTGACAAATTCCTGGGCACTCTTTGTCATCAGGACATGCACATCATGTCCTGCCTTTTTCAGCATCGACACAAGTGCACATGCTTTATATGCGGCAATACCGCCGGTAACACCGACGATGATACACTTTTTCTCCATAGTTTTTCTCCCGTTGATACCTCACAATTATATGTTCGCATGGTACGATTTACAAACAAGGCGGCAGTACCGCCAATGAAAGGAACGTTATGGACAAACAGAACTGGCTTGTTGTTTCAGATATTCACGGTGCCCTCTCAGGGGCACAGGCAATGGCAGATGCCTTTGTGTATCATCACTGTACATGGATCTTATGTCTGGGTGATATTCTCTATCACGGACCCAGAAATGATCTGCCTGAAGATTATGCACCAAAGAAGGTCATCCCCATCATGAACAGCTTCAAGGAAAAGATCATTGCCGTAAGAGGCAATTGTGAAGCTGAAGTAGATCAGATGGTGCTGGAATTTCCATGCATGAGTGACTACTGTGCCATGCCATTTGCAGGCCATAAACTGTTTATGAGCCATGGCCATATCTATGGCCCGGATCATCTGCCTGTACTGGAAGAAGGAGACATGTTTCTCTCTGGCCATACACATATTCCAACAGCATATCAGAAGGATGGCATCTGGCTGCTGAATCCAGGCTCCATTTCTCTGCCAAAGCAGAACCATCCCCGCACCTATGGTCTGCTGGATGAAGATGGCTTCAAGGTTATGACTCTGGACCATCAGGTATACATGCAGGCAAAGTTCTGACACAAAAATGGCAGGATTCAGTGTGAATACTGAACGCTGCCATTTTCTTTGATTTCTTATCTCTGTTTGTTATCATCCAGTCTTGGATTGAGATGCTTGTCATCCCCGGTATGATCGGCTGTCATCTTCATCATACTGCGGGCAATGTTGCAGCAATGGTCACCCATTCTTTCCAGGTTGGACAGAATGTCACAATATACAGAGGAAGCCACCGGAGCTGTACAGATCTTCTTTGCCATACGCTCAAAATGTGCTTCTCTGGCATTGTACTCCAGTACATCCATCTCATCTTCCAGTTTCAACAGTTCATCATAGGTTTCCTGAGATCTGTTTTTTGCCAGCTGCAGAAGTTTCTCAAACATCGCATCAAACTGGTTGTACATCCGGTTGATCTCATAGACAGCACTTGGCGAAAGACCCTTCTGATCTTCATGGATCATCTGGAAGAATTCCTTCAGGTTCATGGCAATATCACCAATACGCTCAAGATTCTTCACATTATCCAGATCTGTGCGCTGCTCCAATGTATCCGAAGGTGACAAATCACCCGCCATACTGACTTCCAATAGATATGCTGTAATCTTCTTATCATAGTCATTGACCACGGACTCTCCCTGGTCAATCATCTGCAGTTCCTCTTCACCGCCCTTGTTATTGAGATAATCACGTGTATTGTGCACATTTTCCACAACCGCATCAGACATGGAATGAATCGCTTCCTCGGCAGCACTTAAGGCCGCTGCCGGCAGCCGTCTTGCCAGAGAAGGATCCAGATGATCCACATCCACCTGCAGACGTTTTGGTTCCTCGCCTGGAATGATCCTGCGGACAAGTGCACACATCTGTTTCAGCAGCGGGAAGAAGATCAGGGTTGCCAGGGCATTGAAAGTAATATGAGCCAGGGCAACCTGCATCATCATATTCATGCCAAGTGCGGCAGACACATGCAGAATAACACTGCTCAGCGGTTTGAGCAGAATCATGCCCATGACAGAACCAACAATATTGAACAGAGTATGCAGACCGGCTGTCCTCTTGGCTGCGGTACTGCCGCCGGCACTGGCCAGAATGCCTGTTACCGTAGTGCCGATATTGGCGCCAAACACAAAGGGAAGCACCGCCTGAAAGCTCAGCGCACCTGCCTGATACATCTTCTGCACAACACCGATCGTAGCAGCCGATGCCTGCACGGCACCGGTCATGATCGTTCCGGCAAGCAGCGACAGCAGCGGATTCTGAGACAGCTTCATGGCAATATTGGTAAACGCCGGAATGTCCTTGATCACGCTCAATGCTTCGCCCATAGAGTCCAGGCCATAGAAGACCATGCCAAACCCCATCAGAATATTGCCAAGACACTTGACTTTACGCCGTGAAGAGAAACATGTAAGCATGGCACCGGCGAAGATGACATACAGGATATATTTGCCAATATCAAGAGAAATCAGGAAGGAAGTGATCGTGGTGCCGATATTCGCTCCCATGATGATGCCTGCAGCCTGCTCCAATGTCATCAGTCCCGCTCTGACCATGCCGATGGTAATGGCAGTGGAAGCAGAGGAAGACTGCATGACAACAGTGATGACAATACCAATCAGAAAAGCACTGAACGGATTCGAAGTATAGCGGTCAATATATTCCCGCAGCTTATCACCGGCAAACTCCTTGAGCGCATCGCCCATAAAGTTAATGCCAAACATGAACAGGCCAAAGCCGCCCAGAATGACATCCCAGCGCATATCAGACAAACCCATGGATAACCTCCATCCCTTGTACTGCTTTAAGGATAGCAAATCATGGCAGTGTCATGCATTATTTTTCTGATTTTTTCCTGGATTTTGCTTATTTATTACTGCCATATACAAGTTTACGGGCAGCATACAGACTGATATCTTCCTCATCTGCGATTCTGGCCAGATCTTCATACTCCAGCTTTGATCTTTGAATGCCATAGCCATCCGCCCTTTTCTCATGTACTGTCCCATATGGTGTCTGCCATTCATTCATGGTGCGCCTCATGACATAGCGGCGGGATGAATATGAACGGATGCCAAGTGTGGAAAGATGCTTGAACATCAGTGCAATCATCCTTTGTTCATCACATTTCAGACACATGCATGTAAATGATACCCCAGGCCGGTTTTTCTTCATGTAGATCTGTGTTGTATACACATACAGCGCCACGGCGGACATCAGTTTGTTTGCGGCATAGCCAATCTCTTCCCCGGTCATATCATCCATTGATGCCACCAGTTCCACCACTTCACCATCATCATTCGCTTCACCAAGATATGCCCGCAGCACATTTGGCTCATCGAAATGGCGGCTGCCAACACCGCATCCTTCTTTGTGCAGGATCATCCTCGGCGGATTGTCATAGCTGCTGGTAAAGTGTTTCAGCAAGGCTGCGCCGGTAGGTGTTAACAGTTCCCCGTCCACGTCACCCTTTTCAAACGGCATGCCTTCCAGCAAAGCAGCCACTGCCGGTGCCGGTACTGGCAGAATGCCATGGGCACACTGCACTGTCCCGCTGCCTGTGCGCAAAGAACCTGTATACACCCGATCCGGTGCAATCATCTCCATCAATACACAGCAGCCGGCAATATCGGCAATAGCATCCTTCATCCCCACTTCATGCAGGTGAATCTCAGATACCGGCATGTGGTGAGCCTTGCTTTCTGCCTCAGCCAGCAGCTGATACACTGCCTTTGTCTCACTGCGGACATGTTCACTGAGGTTCAAAGAATCAATCGTATCCATGATTTCCTGCATGGTGTGGTGCTCATGATGGTGGTGATGATGATCATGGTCAGATGCCTCTTCTTCTGTATGGCCGTCAATCAGCACCTGAATATGCGTACCGGAAACACTGCCGTTTTCTTTTGTCTCCGCAAGGAAATGAATGCCTTCCAGTCCGCACTGGTTCATAATCTCAAGATATTCCTTCTGATCGACAAGTTCGCTTAAGGCACCATTGAGCAGATCTCCGGAGGCACCCATATGGCAGTCAAGATACAGTATTTTCATATTCTTAAAAGGGGCTGTAACGAATAAGATGATTTGACATAGTTTAGTCAATGAATCTTGGTGCTGCAGCGCCTTTTTTCTTTTGGCGTTGTTCATTTGTTAGTTTGACTTGCCCAAGGCAGCCAG
>NZ_JAZHUW010000039.1:0-19352 GCF_036453465.1 Lactimicrobium sp. | reverse complement strand
CATGCGCCCTCCTATAATGTTTTGCAGTTGGCAGACCGCAATTTCATTATAGCTACGCTGTCAGAGACTCATCGGTTAACCTCTTTTGAACTCCCGGACTATCCGGGAGTTTTCTATAAACAAAAAACACCGGCTGATCTGACCAGCTGGTGTTCTTCCATTTGGTATTACTCGCTCCTTAATTCCTGCAAGGTGCCATTGCCCTTTGGCGCAATGCCATCAATCGTGATATCCTTGTTCTTCTTCTGCAGGAAGGCCGCAAGCCTTTCAGCCTGCAGTTTGTTATCCACAGAAAAAGTGATATTTTCATTGCCCTGCAGAGTAACCTGCATTGTTTCCTTCTTGCCTGGCTTGATCAGCATCTTTGTCCATCCGGTGGACGGATATTCCTTTACCTTGACTTTATCAGTGCAAAGCAGAATTCTATCTTCCAGAAAGAACGATTTGCCAAGCATGGCGCCTTCATCATAGTACTGGTCCGCATGTCTGACGGTATGCAGGCTTCTTGTTGTGGAAGCCTTTTTTACTTCGGTCAGGATAATCTGAATGATCAATGTGATACCGGTGATGACACCAAGATACCAGTATGTTTTATTACCAGTATGAAAGGTCAGATAAGCAAACAGGAAAACTAGCAGGGCATTGATGGTTTGTCTTAAAGCTGACTGCAGAGAAATGACAGATTTATAGTAGCGTCTGATCATTTGGTATGTTTGAGCTCCAGACGGTTAAGTGCTTTGGCAAGTGCTGCCTGGGCACGCTTCATATCAATGTTGGGATCTTTGGATGCCAGTCTTTCCTCGGCTCTCTTCTTGGCAGCTTCGGCTCTGTCTGTGTCGATCTCATCCTTGTTTTCAATGGCATCGGTCAGGATTTCAGCAGTGTTGTCACGGAAGTAGAGAAGCCCTCCCGCTACGGCATACTCTTCCCGCTTGCCATTTTCTACCGTCGACATTTTGCCGATTTTCAGCATTGTCACCAGTGGCATGTGATGGGCCAGGATACCCTGATCGCCATCGGTTGTCTGCACATTGAGAATCTCAGTATCAAACTCCTTGTACAGACCGTGCGGGGTGACAATCCTCACGTGAAGCGTACTCATTTCAGACTCTCTGCCTTCTTGACGACATCTTCAATGGTGCCTACAGACAGGAAAGCCTGCTCTGGCAGATCATCATATTTGCCATCAAGAATTGCTCTGACAGAACGGATCGTATCTTCTACCTTGACATAGACACCCGGCAGACCGGAGAACTGTTCTGCGACGTAGAACGGCTGTGAAAGGAAGTTACGTACTCTTCTGGCTCTGTTGACAATGCGCTTGTCTTCTTCACCAAGCTCTTCCATACCAAGGATGGCGATGATATCCTGCAGTTCCTTGTATCTCTGCAGAATCTCGACAACCTTTCTGGCTGTCTCATAATGCTCTTCACCAACGACCAGCGGATCCAGCATTCTGGAACTGGACTGCAGCGGATCCACAGCCGGGTAAATACCCAGAGCCGCAATGGAACGGTCCAGGACAAGTCTGGCATCCAGATGGGTGAAGGTAGCAGCCGGTGCCGGGTCAGTCAGGTCATCGGCCGGGACATAGACACACTGCACGGATGTGATGGAGCCTTTATCCGTAGAGGTGATACGTTCCTGCAGCTGGCCCATTTCGGTTGCCAGGGTTGGCTGATAACCAACCGCGGAAGGCATTCTTCCCAGCAGAGCAGATACTTCTGAACCTGCCTGGGTGAAACGGAAGATGTTATCGATAAACAGCAGCACATCCTGGTGTTCTTCATCACGGAAGTACTCTGCCATTGTAAGTGCACTCAGGGCAACTCTCATACGGGCACCCGGAGATTCATTCATCTGGCCATAGACAAGCACCGTGTTCTTGAGGACGCCGGACTGCTTCATTTCATAGTACATGTCATTGCCTTCACGGGTTCTTTCACCAACACCGGCAACGACGGAACGGCCGCCATGTTCGATGGCAATGTTATGAATCAGCTCCTGTTCCAATACAGTCTTGCCAACACCGGCACCGCCGAACAGACCGATCTTGCCGCCCTTGGCATACGGGCACAACAGGTCAATGACCTTGATGCCGGTTTCCAGAATTTCACTGGAAGTCTGCTGCTGGGCAAAGGTCGGGGCAGGACGGTGGATCGGCAGATGCTCTTTGGCATTGACCGGTCCCAGACCGTCAATCGGCTCACCGAGAACATTGAACATTCTGCCCAGTACTTCATCACCAACCGGTACTTCAATTGGATTGCCGGTATCAATGCATTCCATGCCGCGGACAAGTCCGTCGGTAGAAGACATGGCAATGCAGCGGACGATATCATCGCCGACATGCTGGGCCGCTTCACAGGTCATTTCCTTGTCACCCATCTTGATATGAATCGCATTGCGGATGGAAGGCAAATGATCCGGATGAAAGCGAATATCTACGACAGGTCCGATGACCTGTACGATTTTTCCAGTATTTTCCATCTTTTCCTTCTTTCTTGTCAGACGGCCTGTGATCCGCTGACGATCTCTGTAATCTCCTGCGTGATGGCTGCCTGTCTTGCCTTGTTATAAGCCAGCAGCAGCTTGTCAGAAAGATCATTCGCATTGTCTGTTGCCGTCTTCATGGCAACCCTGCGGCTGCCCTGCTCACTGGTTGTACTCTCCATCCAGTCAGAATAGGCAACATCGGCAATCATCATCGGAATCAGTGTATCCAGAATCGTATCCGGATCCGGTTCAAACAGGGTTTCGACATGATTCTCGTTTTCTGTTACCTGCTGGCCCTCTTTGATCTCACATGGCAGCAGTACATCCTCACCCGGTACAAAGGTCATCGTATTAATGAACTTTGTATAGACAAGCTGTACTTTGCCAACCTTGTTTTCCTGATACAGCTTTACACCGTCTTCCACATAACCTTTGAGAGTCATGAAATCCATGTGGTCGCTGGAAATCGGTTTTTCATTGACCAGATGGAATCCCTTTTCCTTCAGGATGTTAAACAGGGATGTGCCGATCAGAATCAAGGGATCTTCCTTGTTGAGATAGGTTTCCACATAGCGGGTAATGTTGCCATTGTAGCCGCCGCAAAGACCAAGGTCGGAACAGAATACGATAGAGTAGACTGCTTTGGCAGTCTTTGGTTTCATGAACTGATTGTCGATGCCTTTGTTTTTGGCGACAATCTCATTAACGGTGTCCTGCAGGCGCTGGGCATATTCACGATTGCTTTCCATCTTGCTTCTCTGTTTGAAAAGCTTGGCATTGGCAATCATCTCCATGGCCCGGGTAATCTTCTTGGTTGAATTGACCGATTTAATCCGGGACCGCAGGGCCTGTTTGGACTGACTCATGCACTGACTCCCTTAAGCAGCTGGAAATGCTGCAGGGCTTCATCCATGGCCGCAGACAGCTTTGTATCAAGATCCTTACTGATGTCTTCGGTATCTTCGATCTCTTTGACAAGATCAGCATGCTTTTCATGGAAGAACCTGAGCATTGCCTTTTCAAAGTCGGCAACCTGATCGGTCGGTACCTGATCCAGCTGGCCTCTCTTAGCAGAATACAGAGACAACACCTGGTCGACCATGGACATCGGCTGATACTGCGGCTGCTTGAGCAGCTCGGTAACTCTGGCACCATGTTCAATGATCTTCTTGGTATTGGCGTCCAGATCGGATCCAAACTGAGCAAAGCTCAGCATTTCATGGTACTGGGCAAGATCCAGCTTAAGGGATGAAGAAACTTTCTTCATGGCCTTGGTCTGGGCACTGGAGCCGACACGGGATACGGAAAGACCGGAATCAACGGCTGGTCTGACACCAGAAGCGAAAAGATCAGTCTGCAGGAAGATCTGGCCATCCGTGATAGAAATGACATTGGTTGGAATGTAGGCAGAGATATCACCTGCCTGGGTTTCAATGATCGGCAATGCGGTCAAAGAACCTCCGCCCAGTGCATCAGAGAGCTTGGCAGCTCTTTCCAGCAGTCTGCTGTGCAGGTAGAAGACATCACCAGGATAGGCTTCTCTTCCCGGAGGACGTCTGAGCAGCAAAGACATGGTACGGTAGGCAACGGCATGTTTGGAAAGATCATCATAGACGATCAATACATCCTTGCCTTGTTCCATCCATTCCTCGCCAATGGCACAGCCTGCATATGGTGCAATGTACTGCAATGGTGCACTTTCAGCCGCACCGGCATTGACGACGACGGTGTAATCCATGGCACCTGTTTCACGCAGTTTCTGTACCATTCTGGCCACGGTGCTTTCCTTCTGGCCGATGGCGACATAGATACAGTAAACATTCTTGCCCTTCTGGTTGATGATGGTATCAACGGCGATGGCAGTCTTGCCGGTTTCACGGTCACCGATGATCAATTCACGCTGGCCTTTGCCAATCGGGATCATGGAGTCAATAATCTTGAGACCTGTCATCAGCGGCTGGCAGACAGACTTTCTGGTCATGACGCCAGGAGCGACTCTTTCAACCGGACGGGTCTTGGTTGTGTTGATGGGACCTTTGTTATCAATAGGCATGCCAAGGGCATTGACGACTCTGCCCAGCATGGCATCACCGACCGGTACTTCAGTAATTCTGCCGGTGCGGTGTACTTCATCACCTTCATGAATCAGGGAATCATCACCAAACAAGACGACACCGATATGGTCTTCTTCGAGGTTCTGTACCATACCCATGACGCCATGTGGGAATTCCAGCAGTTCGGATGACATTGCTTTATCAATGCCCTGAACCATGGCAATACCATCGCCGACACTGATGACATAGCCGACATCATCGGAATGAATGCGGCTGTCATAGTTCTTGATGGAATCCTTGATCAGGGAACTGATCTCTTCCGGACGCAGCTGTTTCATGCGTTGCCTCCTTTCAGTAATGCTTGTCTGAGATTTTCAATCTGTGTCTTCATGGTAATATCCGTCACATTGTTGCCAACCTTGACTTTGATGCCGGCAATCAGGGATGGATCCACGATGTTGCGCAGAATGATTTTCTTGTTTTCTTTTCTGCCAAGGGCATCCTTGATGCGCTGCAGGTCTTCCTCGCTGAGTTTTCTTGCTGAAAAGACTTCAGCTTTCTGGATGCCGAGTTTCTCATCGGCAAGGCCGATATAGACGCGCAGGATATCCTTGAGATACCAGGTACGGTCGCGGTCTACAAGCAGCCGGATCAGGTTGATCATGTCCTTATCCAGCGTATCCTTGAAGATCTCAACGACTTTGTCTTTCTTTTCTTCGTTTGTTACTTTGACAGCCTGCAGGAACAGCAGCAGCTCATCGCTTTCTTCCAGTGCTTCCAGAAGTGTTTCTGCCTGTTCCTTCTTGCTTTCAACGGTGTTGTTTTCGCATGCCAGCTCGTACAGCCCATTGCCGTATCTTTCTGCAACTTCACTGCTCATTGCCGGCTGCTTCCTTTACAAAAGCGTCAACGGCTTTGCGGTCCATTTCCTCATTGCTCTTTTCACCAATGAGCTTGCCGGCTGCGGCCATGGCCACATCGACCATTTCTTTCTGCATGGACCGGTACATATCCTGACGCTCGGATTCAATCTGTTCGTGCGCTTTCTTTCTGACCGCATCAGCTTCCTGATTAGCCTGGGCAAGGATGGTTGTCTTTTCATCCTTGGCCTGCTGTACGGCAGCGTCCACAATCTGCTTGCTGCGGGAAGAAGCTTCCTGGAGTTCGCTCAATGCCTTCTGGCGGTCGCCAAGGGCATCCTGCTTTGCCTGGGCAGAAGCAGCCAGATCTGACTGCATCTTCTCTTCCCGGGCATTCATGAACTTCTTGACGGACTTCCACAGGAATTTCTTCATCAGTAAAAACAATACAAGTGTGGAGCAGAGCTGAACGATCATCGTGTAAACGTTTGGAACAAGCTGTTCAACGATGTCGATATTAATCATTGATCAGCCTCTTATTAAAGATTCGGATAGACAAACATCAGCAGGATGGCAACCAGAAGACCGTAGATGGCACATGTCTCAGAAAGAGCAATACCAAGGATCATCGTGGAACGGATCTTGCTTTCAACTTCTGGATTTTTGCCGATGGCATCGCAGGCGTGGGCAGCACAGGTGCCTTCGCCAAGACCTGTCATCATACCAGTCATGACTGCCAGACCGGCGCCGATTGCGATTAAACCTTTGTTGATATCCATAATTTTTTCTCCTTTTTATTTTTTGATTTCTTCAGGAATATCATTCCCGACGAGAACTACTGTAAGTGTTACAAAGACGAGTGTCTGGATGAAACCAGAGAACAGATCGAAGTATGCATGCAGCAATGGAGCCAGAATCGGTGCCATGAAGTTAAATACGGTGCCTGATGTCGTAATCCAGCCAAGTAACAGGTTGGACAGTGACTGGCATGCACTGTAGATCAGCTGCATCATGATGCCGCCGCACAGGATGTTGCCGAACAGACGCAGCGACATTGACAGCATGGTTGAGAATTTGCCGAAGATGTTCATTGGCAGCATCACGGCAATTGGCTCAATGAAGCTGTGCATGTAGGCTTTGAAGCCGCCGTATTTGAGTTCGACATACTGGATCATTACCCAGGTAATGATACTCAGCAGCAGTGTTACAGAATAGTTGGCAGTTGGTGAAGACAGGCCAAATAGTGAGATGATGTTGGCCAGGAAGATGTATGTCCATAGTACAAGGATGTATGGAACGTAATGATCCGCAAGCTTTTTCCCGGTACTGTTGGAGACCATGTTATACACGGACTGTACACCCAGGATGACGGCGCCCGCGAAGCCTTTAGGCTTTGCATAGGGATCCAGTTTGTCAATCTTCTTTGAAACCACAATAATGCCAATGCCAATGAGCAGTGTTAAGAGGATGATCGTATAGACATCCGATTGGATTTTCATTCGGTGATCGCATTTCCTCCTTTCCTTTTTGGCAGAAGCACTTCAACCGTTACGGTGATCTTGATCATCAGTAAGCCAAGTGCCACTGCAAAGATATTCATGATCTGCGGAAACAGGGCAGCAAGTACCATCGGCAGTGCCATTAACAGGAAGTTGATGGCAAAGTGAAACATGTAGCGGCTGCCTTTGGTCGTTCCGCTGTCAAGGATATCGCTCCAATAAGAATCCGTACGGTAATACAGCAGAAGACACATCGCTGTACCTGCAAGAAAACCTGTTGTCCACCGCCAGTTGAACACTACGGTGATCAGTGATATCAGAACTGTCAAAATCCTGAGAAGCTTCCACGAATCTGGACGCATCGTATCACTCCTTTCAGATATGAACTATACTTATGATTTTAGTGGAATTTACATGTAAAAAAAACACATTTCCTGTTTCTTGTAGACAGAAAATGCGCTTTGTTTGTCAATCCTGTTCTGATTCATCCAGACAGCCAAGCATTTCCAGCAGACGGTTGAGATCATCCGTGTCTGTGAAATTGATCCGGATATCATGTTTTCCGATCTCTACCCGGGTGCCATACTTGTCACTCATGCGGCTTTCAAGATCCCGTGTATAGGGATCTTTTTCCTTTGGCTGCTTCTTCTCTTCCACCTGTCCGGCATTGAGCTGCTTAACGTATTTTTCTACTTCGCGCACCGACATCTTCTTCTTCAGAATTTCATCGGCAGCGTCTTCCATCGCCTCTTCATCCTTGAGGCTGAGCAGTGGCCGTACATGGCCCATGGTCAGCTTCTTTGCGACGACAAGATCCTTAATGGAATCCGGCAGTTTCAACAACCTCATCATATTGGCACAGTACTCACGGCTTTTGCCTACCCTTTCGGCAAGCTTTTCCTGGGTATATCCAAGCTTTTTGACAAGGGCTTCATAGCCAAGTGCTTCTTCGATCGGGTTGAGGTTTTCACGCTGTACATTTTCCAGCAGGGCGATTTCCATCATTTCCGAATCATCGAAGTCAACCTGAATGGCCGGAACTTTTTCCAGGCCTGCCATCTTGGCGGCACGCAGTCTTCTTTCACCGGTGATCAGGTCATAGCCCATGACGGACTTTCTGACTAACAGCGGCGTAAAGATGCCATGTTCCTTGATGGAGTCGGCCAGTTCCTGCAGTCCCTTCTCATCAAACTCTTTACGGGGCTGATAGGGATTCGGCCGGATTTCACTGATATTGATCTGTACTTCACGGCGGCCTGGTTCATCATTGGCATTTTCCTGGATCTCGTCCAGGAATTGTTCCACATTTCCCCCAAAGATGGAATCAAGTCCTCTGCCGAGTTTCTTTTTCTTCTCTGCCATTATTTTCTGCCGTCCTTTGCATTCTGTGTAATGACTTCCTTGACCAGCTGTGCATATGACTTGGCACCATCGCATCTGGTGTCATATTCAAAGATCGACTTTTCCATGGATGGTGCTTCTGACAGCCTGACATTGCGCGGTATGACGATGTGGTACACTTTTTCCTTGAAATATTTGCGTACTTCCTGCTGGATTTCCACTGACAGTCTGGTACGTACATCAAACATTGTTAACAATACACCTTCAATGGACAGGTGCGGATTCCAGAGCTTCTGTACAAGGCGGATCGTGCTGAGCAATTGGGTCAGACCTTCCAAAGCAAAGTATTCACACTGAACCGGAATCATGACAGAATCCGCCGCTGTCAGTGCATTTGTATTCAAAAGGCCTAATGCCGGCGGGCAGTCGATGATGATGAAATCATACTTGTCTTTGACCGGATCCAGCCGTTTCTTGAGCAGCTGTTCCTTGCCAACTTCATAAGAGCTCATTTCCACATCAGCACCAGCCAGATCAATGGTGCTGGGCAATACATCCAGCGGCGGCATGGTCAGATGCACGGTGGCTTCTTCCACTGTGTTGTCGCCGGTCAGAACATCATAGACGCTGGCATCAAAGCCGACTTTGTTGGCACCGATGCCATGGGTAGCATTGCCCTGTGGATCAAAGTCAACCAGCAGTACTTTCTTATCAAAATATGCCAGGCCGGCAGCCAGGTTGATACTGGTGGTTGTTTTTCCTACGCCGCCCTTCTGATTGGCGATTGCAATAATTTTTCCCATAACGTTTTCCCCTTAATTTTTAGGGAAACGGACGACCATTCGGATGTCATTGTCTGTTTCCATCTGCTGTACTTCTGCGTCAATGCCCATCTTACGGATCATCTGCACGCACTGATTCACCGAATTGATGGCAAGCTGTGTCTGCCGGGTGAATCCCTTTGTCTTTTGTCTCTTGTGTACCTTTTCAGGCTGTGATGCTTTCTTGATATAGTCTTCGGTTTCCCGCACGGTCAGACCATGCTTGAGAATCTCGTGGTAAATCTGTTTCTGCTTTTCAGCCGGTGCACTCAGCAGTGCACGGGCATGTCTTTCCGATATTTTCTGATCCAGCACACCTTCCTGAATCTCCTGAGGCAAATTCAGAAGACGGATCTTATTGGCAATGGCCGACTGTGACTTACCCACTCTTTCTGCCATCTGTTCCTGGGTCAGGCTGGCCTGCCGCATGATCTGCACATAGCTCTTGGCTTCTTCAATGGCACTAAGATCCCGCCGCTGAATGTTTTCCACCAGAGCCATCTGGGCTGCCTGATCTTCGCTCGGTGTCAGAAGGTAGCACGGCACAGTTTCATAGCCGGCCATCTGGCAGGCACGGAAACGACGCTCACCGGCAATGATCTCATAATGATCTTCTACCTGTCTTACCGTGATGGGCTGGATCAGTCCCTGTTCCTTGATGGACTGGGCAAGCTCTTCCAGTGCTTCCTGATCAAATTTCAGACGCGGCTGATAACGCGATGCCACAATCTGATCAACCGGTATCTGTCTGATTGTCTGCTCACTGGGACGCTCAAAGATATCGAGAATTCCTTTTCTTCCATTTGCTCGCATACAATCTCCTTACAACGGTTTCTTCTTCATCTGACCATAATTTCTTGGATACATGGCCGGGGTTGGCTTGATCTTGCGGTAAATCAGGTTGATCCGCTCACCGGAAGGCAGCTCATGTCTGTATTCTGCTTCCTTTTTACCGCCTAAGATGGCAATGGCATGTTCTGCCGCAATGGCTTCTTCCTCGCCATGAAGACCTTTCATGGCAATAAAGAGGCCATTTGGCTTCACAAGGGGCAGGCAGAGTTCGCTAAGCAGTGACAGGTTGGCAACGGCTCTGGCTGTCACCGCATCATAGCTTTCTCTTTTTTCTTTCACAAAGTCTTCGGCACGCTTGTTGACAACCTGAATATTGTTCAGATGCAGTTCATCAATGACAGCCTGCAGGAAGGTGCAGCGCTTACCGGTTGGCTCTAACAGGGTAATGTTGAGATCCGGCCTGACGATCTTCCAGACAAGGCCGGGAAAGCCGGCACCGGAGCCGACATCACAAATATTTCCCAGGACATGAACATCGCCCAGAGGCAGAATGCTGTCCAGAAAGTGTTTTTCATTGACTTCTTCTTCCTCGGTAATGGCGGTCAGATTCATCTTTTCATTCCAGCTGGCAAGCATTACAGCATACGTATGGAGCATTGCCATCTGTTCATCATCCAAAGGCATGTGCATGGCCGTGCAGGCATCCTTCAGTTGTTCATTGGTCATGTCTTTCCCTCTCTGCGCTAACCCATTCTACCATCAAGAATCTATTGCGGATACAGTGGATTGTTGAAAAACAATTTATCCACATTTTCATGAAAAGAAAACGTACAGGCAAAATAAATGTGGAAAAGTTCATTCTCCACATTTACTCGTACATATGTACCCCGCTGTTTTATTGTGCTTTTGTAATAAATTCGGCATATGGCAGTGTTTCAATCCACTTGCAGAAAGCACGCCATTCCGGAAGTCTGTGATCTTTTCTCTGGAAATAGATTGTTTTGAGCTGACGGTAGTTTGTCGTCATGCGGGCGGTCAGACGGAAGCCGGCCGGGTTGGAATACAGGATTTCCAGATATTTGCTGCGGGCAAGATCATCCAGTGTGGTTGTATCTTTGCCTTCCCCCTTGAGCCGCTTGATATCTGCCTCCAGGTCGTTATAGTCCTTGACCTTTTCCTTCATGATCGTGATGATGCGGGGATCCACATAGGAAATATAGGCCTGATCAAGATCAAACTTGGTGATCCGGTGCATGGTGGATTGTGAGGAGACAAAGTCCAGGAAATGATAGCGCTCTGCTTCGACCCATGCCTTGTTGGTGAAGGTCAGATCAAACTGGACAACGATACCATTCATAAAGTTATCATGACCGGAACCTGTCTTTGCATTGGCAAGCCGCTGGGTTGTCGGTGTGATTTCGGCAGTTACCTTGGCAAGGTCTGTTGCCATGGGATACTTGGATCCCTTGACGGATTCCTCCAGGCCATAGACCTGGACGTTGGATACAACATCTTCATAGTTCATATGACTTCACTTCTTTCTGACTCTTAAGATACATGGCAAGCACGGCAAGATCGGCCGGATTGACACCGGAGATGCGGGATGCCTGGCCCATGGTGGCAGGACGGAACTTTGCCAGTTTCTGTCTTCCTTCAATGGAGAGATTGTCTACTTTCTGATAATCCAGATCATCCGGCAGACTGACATGGTCCATGGCTGCCAGCTTGGCAGCTTCCCGTTTTGCCTTATTGATATAGCCTTCGTAGCGGACTTCAATGCCCACCTGATCAGCGATTCTTTCATCCACATCTTCCCCTGCTTTTGTAAGCAGCGTATACAGATCAACTTTTGGTCTTCTGGCAAGTTCATCTTCAGACACATGGCCTTCCAGCGGACTGTAGCCAAGGGAGACAAGATAATCGCTGGCTTCCTTGTTTTCATGGTTCAGGCCAGTATCTTTCAGATGTTCTTTGAGATCCTTGATTTTTTCCATCTTTTTCAGATAGGCATCATGGCGCTCTTCTGAAATCAGACCTATCTGATAGCCCTTTTCCAGCAGTCTCTGATCGGCATTGTCATGCCGCAGTAAAAGCCGG
Organism: Lactimicrobium sp.; assembly: GCF_036453465.1. NCBI lineage: Bacteria > Bacillati > Bacillota > Erysipelotrichia > Erysipelotrichales > Erysipelotrichaceae > Lactimicrobium > Lactimicrobium sp. The sequence goes on along the minus strand of NZ_JAZHUW010000039.1, from coordinate 7,392 downwards.
AATTCTGCTCTGCTTGTTAACAGTCTATATGGCTCAGCGGTGCCTTTGGTTGTCAGATCATCGATCATGACACCGATATAGGCTTCATCTCTGGACAAGATGAGAGGTTTTTTACCTTCGAGCTTCAGGCTGGCATTGATGCCTGCCATGAGACCCTGTCCAGCTGCTTCCTCATAGCCGGATGTACCATTGACCTGGCCGGCTGTAAACAGGTTTTTAATAATCTTGGATTCCAGGGATGGCCGCATCTGGATAGGATCAATGGCATCATACTCAATGGCATAGGCATACTTCTTGATGATGGCATTGGCAAAGCCTGGCAGAGAATGCACCATTTTTTCCTGGATGTCTCTTGGCAGGGAAGTAGAGAAACCCTGTACATAGGTCGTATCCAGAGAAAGAGATTCCGGTTCCAGGAACAGCAGATGTCTTGGCTTGTCTTTGAATCTGACAAGTTTATCTTCGATGGATGGACAGTAGCGCGGTCCAACACCTTTGACAACACCAGAGTACATGGATGACTTATGCAGATTGCTCAGGATCAGTTCATGTGTTTCAGGTGTTGTATAGGTCAGATAGCATGGCACCTGCTGATCAAAGGGACGGATATGGGTTGTTGTCTCGGAGAAGCAGATAAACTTATCCGTACCTGGTTCAATCTGTGTCTTAGAAAAATCGATGGACTTTGTCAGAACTCTTGGCGGTGTTCCGGTCTTTAAGCGGAATGTGCGCAGGCCTGCTTCTCTTAAAGAAGCAGACAGATCATTTGTGGTTGTTTCACGATCCGGTCCGCCGGGTGTGACTTCACTGCTGATCATGTTAAGACCGGCCATATACGTGCCGGTTGTCAGGATAACAATCTGACTGTTGATGACAGAACCATCCTTTAATGTGACACCAGTGGCAGTGCCGTCTTTGACATTGAGCCTAACAGCCATGTCTGCTTTGACATCGAGATTTTCCTGGTGCAGACAGACGTCCTGCATCATTGCTTTATATGCCAGTTTATCTGACTGTACACGCAGTGCTCTGACACCGGGTCCTTTGGCACTGTTGAGCATCTTGAACTGCAGTGCTGTCTTGTCAGCGGTGATGGGCATCTGGCCGCCCAGGGCATCAATTTCTCTGACAACGATGCCTTTGGCAGGTCCGCCTACTGACGGATTGCATGGCATCTTGCCGATATTTTCAATACTGAGTGATAACAGCAGCGTCTTATGGTGCATGCGGGCACAGGCAAGTGCTGCCTCGATGCCGGCATGGCCGCCGCCGATCACAATGACTTCATAGTTGTCCATTCAACTGTTTCACGAGCCTTTCCATTTCCGCATCCTCTGTCTCACATAGTACGGACACAGAAAGTGCATCATTGATTTTATTCTGTTTTAGCAATAATGCATAGAGCATTGCGCGGCCAATCCACAATTGGATGCGGTGGGGACGGTCAAGACTGCTGGAAACAAAAGGGATGGCAAGATGAATGCCATGATGATCCATGGATCCACAGTCACTCAGTGATCCGCGTATCATTTCCCAGCCATCTTCCTTCACCTTTTCTCTGGCCAGACGGTGACTTACCGTCTTCTCATTTTCACTTCCTGTTTCTTTTCCCATCTTGTAGCAGGCCATGGCCAGGATATGGCGCACTTCATCTGCCTTGAAGACAGTTTCCGGTGACTGCTTGCTGTCATAGCTCCAGAGATCAATGCCGAATTTATCTGCCTGTTTCAGAATACGGACAGTGGCGGAAGGATCTTCCTTATCTATGTAGCAGTAGGATTCCAGGTTGGCCGGGATGTCCAGGCCGACTTCCTTTGGGTAGACAGGTGCGGTAAAGAAGACGATATTGCTGAGGATGAGACACTGCATGGATTCCGGAATCTGGTTCCGGGATGCTTTGGCAATGGCTTCTTCCAGCTGTGCTTTGGTATCATAGCCGGTCATTCTGCCGTACTGCTTCCACATCTGGTTCAGTGACAGTTTTCTTGTGCCTTCGTAGTGGCCATAGCCAATAAACCCTTTCTTGCGGGAATGTGGTCCATGGGCATAGAAAAACAGCAGATCACCATGATGGAAATCTGAGAATCTGTTTTTCACTGTAAGCCGCCAGAACAGGATCGTCTGGCTGCGGCACAGACGATGATATTCCAGCATAGCCGGATCACTTACGTAGGCAATGGAACTCATGAATATCCTTTCTAATCAGAACAGGCCGTAGGTATTGCCGTTTTCATCAACACCCATGTTTACAGCTGCCGGTACTTTCGGCAGACCTGGCATCGTCAGGATGGTACCGGTATAGGCTACGACAAAGCCGGCCCCTGCTGAGATGCTGAGATCTCTGACATGCAGAGTGAAATCACGCGGTCTGCCTTTCAGCTTGGCATCATCAGACAGAGAGTTCTGTGTCTTGGCAACACAGACAGGCAGCTTGTCCCAGCCGTATTTTGCAAACTGGGCAATCTTTTCCTTTGCCTCATCTGAGAACGCTACATCCTTTGCACCATAGACCGTTGTGGCAATCTTTGTCAGCTTGTCTTCGATGGAATCATTGACATCATAGATCGGTGCATAATGATTTTCTTTCTCACACAGCTCTGTCACACATGCGGCAAGATCCTTCATGCCTTCACCGCCTTTAGCCCAGCCATCCGCGAGACATACCGGGTGGTGATTGGCTTTGCACCAGTCAAGCAGGGCATCCACTTCTGCTGGTGTATCCTTGGAGAACTTATTGATGGCAACCACGTAAGGAAGGCCGAATGCCTGAATAGTTTCGATGTGTTTCTGCAGGTTTTCTGCACCTGCAAGCATGGCAGATACATTTTCTGTCTGCAGATCATCCTGTTCAACGCCGCCATGCATTTTCAGCGCTCTGACTGTTGCGACGATGACAACAGCAGAAGGATGCAGATTACCAATGCGGCACTTGATATCCAGGAACTTTTCAGCGCCAAGATCTGCACCGAAGCCTGCCTCGGTGACAACATAATCACTGAGTTTCAATGCAAGTTTTGTGGCAATCAGGGAGTTGCAGCCATGGGCGATGTTGGCAAAAGGTCCGCCATGGATCAATACCGGGTTGTGTTCCAGTGTCTGTACAAGGTTTGGCTTGAGAGCTTCCTTCATGACAACCGTGGCAGCACCATCTGCCTGGATGTCTTTGACAGTGACCGGATTGCCATCATAGGTATATGCAACAACGCATCTGGCAATTCTGTTCTGGAAATCATGGAGGTCTTTGGAAAGGCACAGAATGGCCATGACTTCACAGGCAACGGTAATGACAAAGCCGTCTTTGCGCTCAACGCCATTTGTCTTCTTATCCTGGGCAATGGTAATAGAGCGCAGGGTACGGTCATTCATATCCATGCAGCGTTTCCATACAACCTTGGTGGGATCGATGTTGAGAGGATTGCCCTGATAGATGGAGTTATCCAGCATAGCAGCGATCAAATTGTTTGCTGTGGTGATGGCATGCATATCACCAGTGAAATGAAGGTTGATGGCTTCCATCGGAATGACCTGGGCATGGCCGCCGCCGGTGGCACCGCCCTTTAAGCCAAAGACAGGACCAAGGGATGGTTCTCTTAATGCGCCCATCGCCTTCTTACCGATCTTGTTTAATCCATCGACCAGACCGATGGTTGTTGTACTCTTGCCTTCACCTGCTTTGGTCGGCGTGATGGCAGTCACCAGAATCAGCTTTCCATCTGGCTTATCTTTGAGACTGGCAAAGATTTTAGAATCAATCTTGGCTTTGTCTCTGCCATAGGGTTCAATAAATTCACTGGCAATTCCTGCCTTTGCGGCAATGGTTTCAATGTTTTCCAGGGTCGCTGCCTGGGCAATCTTCAGATCTTCATTCATGTGCTCCACCTTCTTTCTTACATCTTTCTGCGGTCACTCATCGCATGGGCCAGGGTCATCTCATCGGCATAATCCAATAAGCCGCCGCTTGGCAGGCCGTGGGCAATGCGGGTAACCAATAAATCCGGATACTGACTGGCCAGCAGTTTATTCAGATACATGGCCGTCGTTTCTCCTTCGAGTGTTGTATTGGTTGCCAGAATAATCTCTCTTGCATGTTCTGCTCTTTCCAGCAGTGTATTCAGATTGAGATCTTCCGGCATGATGCCTTTGGTTGTAGAAATCAGTCCGTTCAGGACATGATAGACGCCTTTGTATTCACCAGTTTTTTCCATAGCAATAACATCTTTGGGCGATGCAACGACACAAATCAGGGCATGATCTCGTTCTGTATCTGCACAGATTTCACATTCATCGCCTTCACAGAGGTTGCCGCATATCTTGCAATGGTGCAGGTTATTTCGTACTTCGACAAGGGCATCTGCAAAGTTCTGCACTTTTTCAGGGTCCATATCGGTGATAAGCAGCGCATAGCGCTCCGCTGTCTTTTCGCCGACGCCCGGCAGCATCTTGAAGCAGTCAATCAGTTTTCTCAGACTTGCGGGATACATGTTTACATCCCCGGAATATTCAGGCCGCCGGTGGCTTCATCCAGTGATTTTTCTCTGTCTTCACGGGCTTTCTCACTGGCCTGGTTGAAGGCCAGCAGGATCATATCCTGCAGCATCTCCCGGTTATCCTTGTCACACAGATCTTCGCCAATCGTCACGCTCTGTACTTCATAGCGGCCGTTGATCACAACCGTGACGCCATCCTTGCCGCCATTAGTGCCGGTATAGGTTCTTTCATCAAGTTCTTCGCTCAGCTTGCCAAGATTATCCTTCATCATCTGGGCCTGCTGCAGTATGCTGTTAAAATCCATATTTTTCTCCGTTCTATATGATTTCTACGTTGCCTTTGCCAAACAGATTGATCACCTTTTCTTCAGATGATTCCTCATGAGGAATGCTTTCATCATCCTTATATGGCTGACTGATCCAGGGTTCAGGCAGTGTATTGTTATCCCTTCGAATTACAAACTGCTTCGCAGCTTCTTTAAACTGTGATTTTGTGATGGCATATGGCCGTTTATCGATCTGCAGCTCATCCCGCAGAAAGCCATACAGACCGCGGTTTTCTTTCTCACTATTAATACGGGATGCACTGGCATCATTATCACAGGCAAACAAAATCAGATCTTTGCCGCTGGCAGCGATACTGACACCATTGAGCATCATTTTCCATTTTGCCTTCTCGATTCCCATGATCTCATTCAGATGGCTGTATTTCTGCTGATCTTCACCCTTTTCGTTCTTATTGCAGATGAGCAGAATGGAAAGAATATCATCCATGCTGAGATCAGATGCGTTTTCTGCTTTTATTTCAATTGGTGCTGAAGATAACACTTCCTCTTCATTTGTACTGACCGGTGGTTCCTCTGCCTGAGGCAGTGCATAGGAAGTCTGCGGTGGGACAGATACTGCTGGTTTTACTTTATTTTCTGTCTTCTCATCTGTTTTTTCTTCAGCTTTTTCTTTGATCGTTTCAGATGTTGATGTTTTTCTAACTGTCACCTGTTCTGTCTGCACCGGTGCATCCATGGCTGCGATAGTTTCCAGGCATACAACCTCAAAGGCAGAGGAAGCACTCTGGGCAAGCTTGAATTTATTTTTGCCATCCATCAGCACATCGATCATCTTCAGCAGGATCGCTGGTGAATGGTCTTTGCTTAATTGCTTTGCATGTGTTTCATCCAGTACCTTTAACAGATCTGCCTGTTTTGTATAGCCATAGACAGCCGCATCTTTCAGATCGGCAATCAATGCATCTGACATGCGGTTCATATCAATGCCGCTTTCATCATAGCTGCGGATCCGGTTAAGCATACTGGCCAGATCATGATCAAACAGATTCTGTAACAGATCCATCTGTTCCTGCAGGGATGTCAGGCCATAAATACGGTCAATATCTTTCTCCTGAATTTTGTCAGATGAGAAGGATGCACATTGATCCATGATGGACAGTGCATCACGCATACCGCCATTAGCAAGAATTGCAATCTTTCTGGCAGCACCTTCATCCATCTCAATATTTTCCTTTTTTGCAATATCAAGCAGATGATTCTCAATCTGATCGGTTTTAATCCGGTAGAAATTAAACTGCTGGCATCTGGAGATGATGGTTGGCAGCAGTTTCTGAGGATCTGTGGTTGCCAGAATGAAGATGACATTCTCCGGCGGTTCTTCCAGTGTTTTTAACAGTGCAGAAGAAGCAGCAGATGACAGCTGATGGACCTCATCGATGATATAGACTTTATGTTTTCCTACCATCGGGGCCAATCTTGCCCTTTCAATCAGATCACGGATGTCATCCACGTGAGTCTCATTGGCAGCATTGATCTCTATGATGTCCGGATGGGTGCCATTGGCTGCGGCAATGCAGCTTTCACAATGGCCGCATGGTGCTTCTTCCGGATTTTCGCAGTTGACTGCCTTTGCAAGCAGACGGGCCATAGTTGTCTTACCGGTACCTCTTGGTCCGCAGAACAGATAGGCATGTCCTACCTTGTTTTCTTTGATGGCATTCTTGATGGTACGCACCGTCACTTCCTGCCCGACGACCTCGTCAAATGTAGATGATCTGTACTTCTGATATAATGCCAGTTTGCTCACAGACACTCTCCTCTTCGTTCCCCTATTATAGCAAAAAACCTGCATGTTTATGCAGGCTGCACGGGTTTCCGGTTCTTCTTTGGATGTTTGCGTTTTTCGCGGAAAAATGAGCTCAGGATTTCAGCACATTCCGGCTGCAATATCCCGGAAACAACATTCGGGTGATGGTTCAGACGCTTGATATTCCGTACCTGAATCAGTGTATCGGTACATCCGCCTTTTGGATCTGTTGTGCCATAGTACAATGTGCGGATTCTGCTTAATACGATAGCACCAGTGCACATCATGCATGGTTCCAATGTCACATACAGATCACAGTCATCCAGGTAATAATTGTTCAGCTTCTTTGATGCTTTCTGGATGGCCAGCATTTCGGCATGAGCTGTGGACTGCATCTTTTTTTCTTTGAGATTGTGTGCTCTGGCAATGACTTTGCCATTCTGGACAATGACTGCCCCTACTGGTACTTCATCAATGGCTGCAGCTTTCTCCGCTTCTTTGAGAGCCAGTCTCATGTAATATTCAGGTGTTCTTTCCATAGGTATAAAAAAGTGGTACACGCAAACAGAGGAACGTATGGCTGCTTCCTTCCGGATCTGACCAGATTAGTACATGTTTGCTGTACCGGGTTTTATTATATGAAAGTTTTTGGTTTGTGGCAACTGTGACGTTTTGAATGTTTCACGTGAAACAAATAAGTATCCACCAGCTGAGCTGGTGGTTTTTCACAAGACGGGCGTAGCCCTCTTATTACTGGCTGCGCTCAGAAGCGCATGAAGCGGTCTGCCACACGCAAACTACCGCTTTTTCC